>JAGVNQ010000090.1 GCA_020053195.1 Sideroxydans sp. | reverse complement strand
GACTTTTTTGCCGCGCAAAATTTCGCCGACACGCGCCAGATTTTCATAGTTGGCGTTGGTGCAGCTGCCGATAAACACGGCATCAATCGGCTCACCCGCGTGTGCCTTGACCGTGTCCATGGATTTCAGGCGCGGATACAGGGCGATGGTCGGTTGCAGATCGGACAGATTGATCTCGACCGTGCGCGAATAAGTCGCACCCGCATCGGCGACCAGCGGCTGGTAATCCTTGGCGCGTTGACGGCCTTCGAGGTAGGCCTTGGTGATGTCATCCGAGGGGAAGATGGAGAAAGCGACACCGCCTTCAGTGCCCATGTTGCAAATGGTGGCGCGATCGGAAACGTTCAGGCTTTTCAGACCCGGCCCGGTGTATTCCAGACTGATGCCTTTGTTGCCTTTGATGCCGATAACTTTGAGCACATTCAGGATCACGTCCTTGGCCAACACGCCGGGATGCAATTCGCCGGTCAGGTTCACTTGCACCACTTGCGGCATTTCGATCTTGTACGAAGTGCCCGCCATGGCGAAGCTCACGTCCGTACCACCCGCGCCCATCGCCAGCATGCCCATGCCGCCCGCATTGGTAGTGTGCGAATCGGAGCCGATCACCGATTTGCCCGGTGCGGCGAAGTCTTGCAGGAACACGCTGTGGCAGATGCCGTTGCCGCAACGCGAGAAATAGCAGCCGAACCGTTTGCTGAAACTTTCTAGGTAATGGTGGTCGTCGCTGTCGATGTAACCGACTTGCAGCGTTTTGTGGTCAACCACGATAACGGAAGTGGTCTTCACGCGATCCACGCCCATTTTTTCAAATGCGAGTGCGGCGGCAGTGCCGGTGGCATCTTGATACAGGGTGTGGGTGAACTGGATTTCCAGCGGCTGTCCCGCTGCGGGAAGCTCTTTCAATCCGCCAGCCGCGTTTGCCAGCAGGATTTTTTGTGCGACGTTTAATGCGGACATAAATCTCTCCGAAGATATTTTTGTGTTAAGAAAATCGGCACAGTCACCCGTGCCGAAAACTATGGCGCGACTGCAGGAGGTATCGGACTGAAATGACTGGGTTGCGCCTGTTGCTCCACCCGTCTAACGTCCATCTCCAACTGCCGCGCCCGTGAATCTAAAGGCCTAAAACCTAATCAATAATCCCGTTGCCCGAACCGATCACGAAACATGGTTGCACTGTGATGCGGGCGTGCGTGTATCCATGTTGCGGCCACGATTGATGTGGTCGTCGATCTCGCCCGCGCATCCGGCCATACGGCCAAACAAGAAGGCGGTGAACGCGGCCATTTCCATCAGGTTTTCGCTGAACTGGCCGTTGCGGTAACGCGGCCACAGCAGCTTGAGCAACGAAGCGGCGATCACGGCATCAATGTTCACACAGAACACGTTGGCGGTCACGCCGTTGTCGTACAGCGACTGAACCAGCGTCTTGTAGAACTCGTGGAACACGTTTTTCTCGCCGCGCTCGGCGAACAACTCGGTGATATACACTTCGCGCGGGTCAGTGTTGACCGGGTGTCCTTTGAACACGGGGTGGTTCACGCCCGGAATGTTGCGCACGCCGGTGCCCAGTGCCTTGCTCTGCTTCTTCTCTTTGTTGAAGGCGATGGCAAAGTCGGTGGTGATTTTTTTCAGGTCGATGCCATGGTTGGCAGTGCCCGCATCAGCCAGCGTTGTGTCCTTGAAGTTTTCGATCAGGAACTGGATACCTTCGTAACCGTTGCCGCCGTGGGCGAAACCGGTGTGGGTCAAGAATCCGATCATGCCCTTGTTGATCTGCACGCGCTCGGGTGATTCGGGACCGTCGGCAGACACCGCGCCCTTGCAACCTTGCGCCGAGATCGTGCCGACACCGTTCGAGATGATGAGACCCAAAATAACTTGCAGCGGGAACAGGCTTGCGGCGGTCGGACGCTCGCCCAGCAACGAGATGTAGGCCAGTTGCGTGACGGTCCAGGAATCCAGAATTTCCTGATTGCTTACGCCGCAGAAGCTGTCTGCCGCGTGATGATGTCCTTCAGTGGATGCGCCGATGATGACCCCGAATAACTTGGCGTACCACGGGAAATTGCGCACGGTCAGTTTGGAGATGCGCTTGCGCATCAGCGGCTCCCATGCCACGGTGGTAGTCAGCGCGGCCAGCACGGCATCCGCTGTGGGGTGGCCTTTGAGCGAGCGCAGATATTTGACGAATACCGACTTCGCGCCGCGTTTGTCATAACCCTTGAGCATGGCTTCGGCCTTGGCATCGGGGGTGGCGGACACCAGCGTGGCGAGTTGTTCGGCAGTGGCGGCGGCGGGAGTCACGTTGGCTTGTTCGTCGTCGCCCTTCAACAGGCCGGAATGCGCAAAGATTTCAGTCAGCGAATCGGCGGCGTTGCGCGCGGCATCCACGCGCTTCGGTCCGATCAGCGCAACCGCAGCGGTGATTGCGGTATTGGGCGCGTTACCCGCTTCGCGTGAAGCTTCGGCAGCAGCCAGCGCGGCATCGTTATGCAGATTGACGCTGGCGGCTACAGCCAAGTTGAACAACGCATTGTCATTCTCGTCGTTGAGTTCGCGTGTCACGGACAGGCACAAGTTGGATTCCAGCGGCTGTTTGGAACAATCGAGGATGGAAATACCGTTGACCTTGGTCACCTGAGTCTTGGAATCCATGACCGAGCTGCCGGAGCTATCCTTCATGGACTGGCGCGGGAAAATCGCGCCCACGTTCTTCATTAATTCGGCGATCTGCACGTCGTAAGGCGACAAGGCCGTAACTACCGGAATTTCGAGCGAAGGCGGCAGCTTGATGCCCTGGTTGTCGCCGAACCACGGCTTCAATTCCAGATTGCCTTCCGGCGGGAAATCCTTGTCCACGCCGTTCAGTTTCATCACTTCGGTCAGCGCCAGCGGGATGTGGGCAATGTTAGTGACTACCGCACCCTTCTTCGAACACACGGGATTTTCCGGGGTGAAAATGTCGTTCACGCCGAACTTGTCCATGAACCATTTTTCCTTGGCGCGCGCATCGTCGCCCGAACCGGCGATTGCGCCAGCGTGGCCGACCGCGCGGGTCAGATTGGCTTTCCAGCGTCCCACCACGCAAGCCACCACGGGTTTGTCGAAGGTAACCGCTTCTTCGTAATACCCGCCCGGCTCGGAGTACAACACTGCTGCCTTGGTGCGCGAGTCGTTGGACATGGCAAAGGCGAATTCCGGCACGGCGAAATTGATATACACGTCCTTGCCGCTGGAGATCAGCGTGGTCGTGCCCCAGCCGCCGATGGACAGGTAGTTGGCGATGGTGGTGGTGAAGTTGCCGGAGTTGGAATAGATGGCAACCGAGCCTTTGCGCAGGGTTTCTTCCGGTTTGTCGCCGCCCAGCGCGCCGCCGATACGGACATGATTCCATGAGTCGGCCACGCCCAGACAGTTGGCACCAAAAATATCCACGCCGCGTTGCTGTCCAAGTGCGCGGATTTCGCGCGCATCGTGCACTGAAGTCTTCTCGGTCAGGATGATGACTTTTTCGACATCTGGATTAATACGGATCAGTTCGGCCACGCCATCGCGCACGGCGGAAGGCGGCAGATAAACTACGCCGACGTTAAATTTGTGCCCGGCTTCCAGACCTTCGCGCACGTTGTTATAAACGGGGATGTTGCCCGCTGGCGTTTCGACGAACTGCCCGCGTCGTCCCGGCGAAGTGCCGAACACGATGTTGCCGCCGGAATAGGCATGGCTGACCGGGGTCACGGAACGCGACTCGTTGCCGGTAATGTTCAGCACGCAGATGCGGTCGTCTTTGGTCGCAATATCGGCCAACGACTTGATGCCCACGTAATACTTAAATTTCTCGATACCAGGCTTTCTCATAGCTTGTCACCTTTGTTCATTTTGTAGGGTGGGCACGTTCTTGTGCCCACGCTGACAGAGTTAATGCGGGAATAATTTTCAACGCGTGGCCACAAAAATCGTGCCCACCCTGCTTCACGCGTCCGGGGGCAGTCCCAATACTTTCGCCACTTCGGCGCGGCCGCCTTCTTTCATCCAGCGGTTCGCTTCCTGCGCGTAAGTCACCACGTCGGTCATGGCGGAATCGAAGCCGAAAATGCGGTACGGAATGCGCAGCGAATCGAGCACGTCTTTGAACACGCCCATGCCACGTATCACTTGCGGACCGCCGCGACCGATCACCACGTACAGCGGTGTCGGACCGTGTTCGCTGTAGTAATCGCGCAGCGCATCGGCCATCGCGCGGAACGTGACAAAAATGTCGGTGTTATTGGCCTTACCGCCGATCACGAACAGCACATTCGATTGCTTGAGGTAATACTTCAAGCAGATGCGCATCACTTCGTACATCTTCTCGTAAGGCGGGTTGCCGCCGAAGTCCGAGGAAATAATCGCATCATTGCCCAGCACTTCGGTAACCAGCGAGTTCGCACCGCCGCCGAAAGTCGGAGCCAGAATCGTGCCCTTCTCGTTGATGACGTAAACGTCGCTCTGCCCCTGATAGGTGCGCAGCTCGTTGATCTCTTGCTCGAAGTCGTTGGACTCGGTGGTGAACAAGTCAGATGGCAGGTTTAGACGACCAACGCGCGGATCGTCGCGGTCAAAACCGCACTTGAAGTCGCACGCCACCGGAATCAGCGAGCCGTTGCGGCCTTCCATCATACGGATCGGATTGAGTTCCAGCGTGGACATGCCGTAAAGATGGAACAAATCCCACAGCTTGGGCAAGTGCTGCACCAGCGGGGAAATGATCTCTTTAGGCGCGCCCAAATCGGTCAACGCGTTGGAGATGACGAATGACTTGAGACCGGTCAACGGATCGAACGGGACTTCGATGATCTGGGTTTTATCCAGTTCTTCGATGTCCATACCGCCGTGATGCGTGAGGGTCATTACCGGCGCGCGATAGCGGGTCGAATCAGTGAGCGAGAAATAAATTTCGTGTTCGGCGGGAATCGCGCCTTCAAAGGTGACCCCGCGCGATTTATAGACCGCGTTGCCGGACTTGTGCTCGGCGAAATACAGGCGCTCTTTTTCGGCCAATGCCGATTTCAGATCTTTGGCGCGTCCGAGCAGGCCGGACTTGCCTTTCTTGCCCACCCCGCCCTTGAAAATGGGTTTAATAAATACCGAGCCACAACGCTCGATCATGCTGTGAATCTCATGATCGCTGGCTTCCGGGCCCAACACTTCAGAAGTTGGAAAATCAACAATTTTCAGCAACTTTGATCCGTAAAGCATTCCACTTATATTCATGAATTACTTACCTCTTCATTATCAAATTCTGCACAACTCGTCGCATGGTGCGGACTAATTTTTTGTCCACGCAGCCAACATCGTTATTTTCGCGTGGGCAAAAAAAAACCACCCACCCTCCCTTGTTAATATTCTTCCGGCAATTCTTTCAACTGCGCCCAGGAATACACCGGGCCTTTGGTACATACATAATCTTTGCCGACGTTGCAGCGACCACATTTGCCCAGGCCGCATTTCATCTTGTTCTCGATGGTCGTGTAAATCTGTTCGTCCTTAAACCCGAGTTTGCTCAGATTCTGGATCACGAACTTGATCATGATCGGAGGACCGCAAGTGATGGCGATGGTGTTGTTTGGATCAGGCTTTTTATCCAGCACGTTGGCCGGTACAAATCCGCAAAACTCGCTCCAGCCATCCTCAGCCTTATCCACCGACAACTGAATGTTCGCATCGCCGCGCAATCTTTCCAGATCGGCCTTGTACATCAGGTCTCGCGGCGAACGCGCACCGTAAAACACGGTGATGTTTTTGAAATCGGCGCGCTGCGCGATGGCAGTGGTAATTACCGGCCAGATCGGAGCCAAGCCGACACCGCCGCCGATGAACACCAGATTTTTTCCTTTCCAGTCATCCAGCGGGAAGCTGTTGCCGTAGGGGCCGCGAATGCCGATCACATCGCCGACTTCCAGTTCGTGGAAAGACGCGCTCACACGCCCTACCCGCATAATGCTGAACTGTTTATATTCTTTAATCATTGGCGAAGAAGCGATGGAAATCATCATTTCGCCGCGACCGAAAATCGACAACATGGCGCACTGCCCGCAGTCGTGTTTGAAAGTGTCGCCCTCTACCGGCTCCACACGGAAGGTTTTGATGGCGCGTTCGCCGCCAATTTCTTCCTTGATGTGCGAGATGCGCGCCAGCTCGGGAAGATAGATGTTATCCGACATGTCCGGTTACCTTGTTAACAGTATTAATAATATCAATTCCGACCGAGCATTCCGAGATGCAGCGACCACAACCGGTGCATTGCGGCATGCCGAAATTCTCGGGGAAATATTGGAACTTGTGGCTCACCCGCTGGCGCAATCTGGAACCCAGGCTTTCGCGCGGGTTGTGGCCGGACGTGTGCATGGTGAAATCGGGGAACTGGCAATTGTCCCAAGTGCGCACGCGGTTGCCCTTGATCGGCGACGAACCCGTTGACTCGTCGTTGATGTCGAAGCAGTGGCAAGTCGGGCACAGGAAAGTGCAGACACCGCAACCGATACAAGCGCGCGCCAATTCTTCCCACAGTGGCGAATCGAAACTCGCTTTCAGTTTGGCAGGCGCTGCCTCCACATTATTAACCGCGCGTTGCGGCTGGGCTACTGCATCGGCGTGGATCTTCTCCACCAGTTTTTTATCGGCCGCAGTCGGTGCGGCGAATAATTTTGCCCCGGCTGCCAGCAACGCCTTGCCGGTCTCGGTCACTGCCGTCACGAAGTAGCGGTCGCCCAGATCGGTCATCAGCACATCCATGCCCTCGGTGGCCACGGGTGAACCGCCGACAGACAAGCAGAAGCAATTACTGCCTTGCGGCTTGTTGCAGGCCAAACCCACATAGGCCAGATTCTTGCGGCGATTCAGGTAAAACGGGTCGGCCACGTGATCGCTGAACACCTTGTCCATGCGCACTGCACCCGCGCCGTCGCAGGGACGCACGCCGAATACAGCACGGCGGCTAGCCTCCGGCATTTTTTGCGTCAGACGCGGCGGTTCTCCCTTGATCTGCTCGAACGAGAAAAACACTTCGCGTTGCGGAAAGGACAGTCCTTTGGGCGGCTGTGTGGTGTTGCTGTGATCGAGCCGGATAGCGCCGCTGAGCGGGTGGTATCCCCAAATGCCGTCTTCCATGGCAGGGGCAAGAATCTCCCACTCACCTAACGCGGCGATCCAGTCGTCTAATTGATTTTTTCCAAGAATCTTTTGCATGCCGTTACCTAATGAATTTTTCGGGATCATTGTCGAGGAAAGAAGCCACCAGCGCAGGCGCTCCGATGCTTGCCCCGGGTTCATATCCGAACTGCTCGCGCGCTTCCCGCTCCATCTTGTTGTTGAGCAGACGTAGCGGAATATTCACCGGACACACGCGCTCGCACTCGTTGCAATCCACACAGCGACCGGCCAAGTGCATGGCGCGAGTCATGTGGTAAGTGATGTTTTCTGAACGAGTTGCCGAACGCTCGATCCAGCGCACGCGGTTGGCTTTTTCTTCGGCGGTGGTCTGTCCCGTTACCGGGAAGGTGATGCTATCCACCACACATTCGTCGCAGAAGCACATCGGACATACCGAGCGGCACGCAAAACAACGGATGCAACGGTCGAACTGGCGCTCCCAATATATCCAGCGTTCGGCGGCATCGCGTTCCTCGAAACGTTTGAGCGCGGCGAACGGCTCGGCCAGTACGCGGCCTGTTTTGTCTTCGCCCAACACGACGTTATGCTCTCTCGGATAAGGGATGCGGCATTCCAGACAACGGTCGGCCATCACCTCGCGCGCGGCGATGCGTTTTTCGCCCTGCGCCGTGGTAAACACGTAATCGTCTCCGTCGAACGTGGCATTGCTTGCCTGAATTCCCTGGCTGGCGAGTTTGCGTTCATCCAGCACGCCTGTGCCTTCGCACGACATACCGATGATGTAAACCTCTTCGCGTTTGAAATAATGTTCCTGCATCAGCACCACAATCGCGCGGGCATCGCAGCCTTTGGCCACAATAGCGATAGGCAACCCGGGTTTGGTGTGGGTGTGCGCCAAAAACTTGCGGTCTTCAACCAGATACAGCGCCAGATTGTGGAAACAAGTGGGATCCCATACCAGCTCGTCGGCTTGTGCCGCGTCGGTGATCACCACGGGTTCAGCGTTCATGCCGCTGCTGCTGCGATAACCGATAACGGCGCGCACTTCATTTTTTGCGAGCATATCGCGCGCGGTGTCGCGCATGTCTTGAATGTTTATCATGAACGATCCGCCTTCAATTTAGTCTGCGGTCCGAGCGGTCTCAAGTCTTCGACAAAATCCTTGATGACCTGCGAATACTTTGCGCCCTCTGCCGCCGATACCCAGGACATGCGGAAACGATCCTGTTCTACGCCGACAAATCCCAGCAATTCCTTGACCAGATGAATTTTGCGTCGCGCCAGATAGTTGCCTTCGATGTAATGGCAGTCGCCAATATGGCAACCTGATACCAGCACACCGTCCGCGCCTTTTTTCAATGCGGACAGGATGTACATTGGCGACACGCTGCCCGAACAAGGAACAGTGATGGGTGTCGCATTGGACGGATACTGGATACGTGAAACCCCGGCCAAGTCGCTGCCTGCCGACGAGCACCACTTGCACAGAAAGGCGACGATTCTGGGTTCGTAATCAGTAGTTACTGCTGCTTGTTGTTCCGACATCTGCTTTCCTTAAATATTTAAGCCAGGCAGGCTTCGATCATTTCGTGAATCTGCAAAGCCGTGGCGTTCTTGACCTCGATGGCCGCGCGCAAACAGGTGGCGGAACAACTGCCGCAGCCTTCGCACAACACCTCGTTGACCAATGCCTTGCCGTTCTCCAGACTGATCGCGTTGTAGGGACACGCGCTTACGCACATTTCGCAGCCCGTGCAATGCGAATTGCGCACGCGCGCCACGGTCGGCGCGTGACTCAAGGTAGGCTGCGACAACAAGCCGATCACCTTGGAAGCCGCCGCACCCGCTTGCGCGACTGTCTCTGGAATATCCTTGGGACCTTGCGCGCAACCGGCCAGAAAGATACCTGCGGTGACGCTCTCCACCGGTTTCAGCTTGGGGTGGGCTTCCGCCAGAAAACCATCCTTGTCGCGGCCGATCTTGAGTGTCTTGGCTATATCCGCAGTGCCTTGAGACGGTTCCATGGCCAGCGCGAGCACTACCATGTCGGCATCAATTTCCACATTCTGTCCGGTCAGCGTATCGGTACCCAACACCCTGACTTTACCGTTCTTGCGATACAGTTTGGAAACGCGTCCGCGCAAATAAATGGCCTCGTCGTCTTCCATGATGCGTTGCACGAATTCTTCGTAACCTTTGCCACCGGAACGGATGTCGATGTAAAACACGTAAGCACGGCCATCGGGTACATGGTGTTTGTACAGGCTGGCGTGTTTGGCGGTGTACATACAGCAAATCTTGGAGCAGTAGGCGCAGTGGTTCGCGGGATCGCGCGATCCCACACACTGGATAAACACCACGTCCTTGGGCACGGTACGGTCGGACGGTCTGAGCACTTGCCCCTTGGTCGCGCCCGAAGCCGAGCACAGACGTTCGAATTGGAGACCATCGAGCACGTCGTCTATCTGGCCGCCGCCCAACTCGTTCATGTGTTCCTGACCGTAGAGGTCGAAACCGGTCGCCACCACGATTGCTCCCACGTCTTCGATCAAAGTCTGAGGCCGCATGTCGTAGTTGATCGCGCCGACTTCGCACACATCTTTGCACTTGCCGCAGCGGATCGGGTTCAAGCCCAGACAGGCGCTCTCATCCAATGTGTAGCTGGCCGGAATGGCTTGCGCAAACGGGATATGGATAGCACGGCGCGCAGTCAGCCCGAGATCGAATTCGTTCGGAACCACAACCGGGCAGACATTGGCACAGTCGTCGCAAATCTTGCACAGTTCGGGATCAACAAAAGTGGGTTTTTTCAGGATACTGACACGGAAATTACCCACCGAGCCGCTGACTTCCTTCACTTCGCTGTAGGTCAGCAACGTGATGTTGGGATGGCGCGAAACGTCCACCATCTTGGGCGACAAGATGCACTGTGAACAATCCAAGGTGGGGAAGGTTTCGGAGAGTTGCAGCATGTGTCCACCGATGGTGGCCTGCTTCTCTACCAGTATCACTTGCAGCCCGGCATTGGCGATGTCGAGTGCAGCTTGAATACCGGCGATACCGCCGCCTATCACCAACACTTTGCGCGTGACAGGAACAGCAATCGGCTCCAACGCCTGATCGCGTCCGGCACGGCGCACGGCGCTGCGCGAAATTTTGATGGCTTTTTCGGTTGCGCGCGCTTTGTCTTTATGCACCCAGGCGCACTGCTCGCGGATGTTGGCGATCTCGCAAGTGAAGCTGTTCAGCCCAGCCCGCTTGGCGTTGTCGCGGAAAGTTTTTTCGTGCAAATTGGGCGAACAGCAGGAGATCACCACGCTGTCCAGATCGTTGTCCTTGATGGACTGGATCACGGCGTTCTGTCCCGGATCGGAACACATGTAAACGTAGTCCTGAGAATAGGCAACGCCTTCCTCAGTGGCCATCACTTCAGCCACCTTCTTCACGTCAACCGTGGCGGCGATGTTGTTGCCGCAGTGGCAGACGAAAACGCCTGTGCGTTTTTTCGTCATGATGCCGCTCCAGCCGCACTCAACGCTTCGAGGCCATGGTTATAGCCCTTCTCGAACGCTTTGATGTTGATCTTCAGGAAGCGGTCGGGCACGAGACCCGGCAGTGCTTTTTTCATGGCATCGTCAGTCACCACCTTAGTCACTGCGGTAAGGAATCCCAACGCCACGAGATTGGTAAACAAGCGATTGCCCAACTCTTCGGCAAAGCGGGTGGCCGGTACCCGATACATCTTGAGATTGGTGTGCTCGGACTGCAACTTCACCAGATCATTCTCGACAATCAGCACGCCACCATCGGGCAGTTCGCCGTAATACTTGTCATAGGCTTCCTGCGACAACGCCATGAGAATACCGGGATGGGTAATGTAGGGATAAAGGATACGGCTGTCCGACACGACCAGTTGCGCAGCACAAGCACTACCGCGTGCCTCCGGGCCGAAACTCTGGGTCATAGTGGCGAACTTGTCGTCATACAGCGACAGTGCCTTACCCGTGATCAGGGCACAGCGAATAATGCCCTGTCCGCCGAATCCTGAAAATCTGATTTCTTGGGTGCTCATGCGCTCGTTTCCTACTTACGGGTTTTCTTGACGGCAGGTTTGGCTACCGGTTTTTTTTCAGCAACTTTGACTGTTGTTTTAGCAGCAGCCTTCTTTGCTACAACTTTAACTGTTGCCTTGGGTGCAGCCTTCTTCGTGGTCGCGGCTGTTGCCTTCTTCGCCGTTTTGGCTGGCGCTTTGACTATAGTTTTCTTGGCAGGCGCTGCTACCTTGACTGCTGCCTTCTTCACTACTTTAGCGGCAGTTTTTTTGACTCCGGCCTTAACGGGAATCTTCGCCGAAACCTTGGTCACGACTGCTTTATTTTCTTCCGCCAGAACAGCGGCACGGCGAGCAGCAATTCGCTCTTTCTCGGCCTTTTCCTCGGCTTCACGTTCAGGAATAGTCTTGCCGTAAAGTTGGTAATCATCGCCTACCAGTTTGATGCAACACTTGTCCACCGCCTCCAGATACGTCGGTTTTTGTTTATCGACAAACTTGCCGATGACAATCTTGCCCTGGAAGTCGATAGCCGTTTCACGGGTATCCGCGCCATGCTTGAGTATGGTTTTTTCCTGATAGTCTTGCAGCATGTCAACGCCGTCGCCCAGACGGTTGCGACGCAGGTAGAGCGTGGTACAGGGGGAAATGATTTCAATGAATGAAAAGCCTTTACGCTGCAACGCTTCTTCGATGGACTGGGTTACGTTACGCGCATGCATCGAGGTCCAGCGTGCGATGTAGGTACCACCCGCCGCATCAACCAGGAACGGCAGGCTGAACGGATATTCGTAGTTGCCATAAGGCGTGGTCGAGGCAATAGCAGAACTCGGTGTAGTCGGTGTGACTTGGCCGCCAGTCATGCCGTAGGTAAAGTTGTTGTTGCAGATAACGATCAAATCCATGTTGCGGCGCGCGGCATGAATCAGATGGTTGCCGCCAATACCGGTCAGATCGCCCTCACCGCTGAACACCACCACAGTCAATTCCGGGTTGGCCAGTTTGACACCGGTGGCCACAGGAATGGCGCGACCATGCGTGGTGTGGATCGAGTCAAAATCAACATAACCCGCCACGCGACCGGTACAGCCAATGCCCGACACCACCACCAGCTTCTTGGGGTCGATACCGCTACGTTTTACGGCCTCGGCGAACGCATTCACTTCGGAGCCAATACCGCAGCCGGGACACCAGATGTGCGGCATGCGATCCATGCGCAGCACGCCGGACATGGGGCTTTCTGATTTGAATTTCTTAATATCAGTACTCATTTGCTTGCCTTTCTGATCGCGTCCAGAATGACTTCTGGATCATGCACCGCGCCACCGCAGTGATTAACGCTGATAACTTCGCTACGTCCGTGGGCGCAACGCTCCACCTCGCGCACCATCTGTCCGTAGTTGATTTCCGGTACAACAAATGCCTTTACCTTGCCCGACAATTCGCTGATGCGTTTCTCGCAGAACGGCCAGATGGTAATCAGGCGCAGTGAGCCGACTTTGATGCCTTCCTTGCGCGCATCCTGAATCGCTTTGACCGCAATGCGCGACGTGATGCCGTAGGACACCACCACGATGTCTGCTCCTTCAACCTGATCCTCTTCGAGACGGATGATGTCGTCGGCATTGCTGTTGATTTTTTCCATCAGGTGGGTCACAACGATCTTGCCTTGGTCGGCAGTCATTACCGGATAACCCATCTCGTTATGCACCAGACCGGTGATGTGGAAGTTGTACCCGTCGCCCGCACGCACCATGGGATGTCCACCCTTGCTGTCGAATTTATAGGGGCGACAATCTTCTTTTGGCCCGCTGTAGTTGTTGCGCGGAACAACCTTGATTTGATCGGCAGGAGGAATCACCACCTTCTCATGCATGTGGCCTACGGTTTCGTCAGTCAGAATGATGACTGGAACACGATAGAACTCGGACAGATTGAAAGCTTCGACGGTCAGGTCGAAACATTCCTGCGGACTATCGGGGCACAGCGCGATGATCGCGTTGTCGCCGTGCGGGCCGTATTTCGCTTGCATCATGTCCTGTTGCGCGGTCAGCGTGGGCAATCCGGTAGAAGGTCCACCGCGCTGCACGTTGGCGATTACCAGCGGAGTCTCGGTCATGGCGGCCAACCCAAGGTTTTCCGTCATCAACGAGAAACCTGGACCACATGTCACGGTCATGCATTTTTGGCCCGCCCAAGCTGCGCCGATCAGTGCAGCGATGGAAGCGAGCTCATCTTCCATCTGAATAAACAATGCGCCAACTTCAGGAGCACGCTCAGCGAAACGCTCAGCTGTCTCGGTCGATGGTGTAATGGGATAGCCCGCAAAAAAACGACATCCTGCCGCCAGCGCGCCCTCGGCGAGCGCATGGTCACCGTCCATGAAATGCGGGCCAGAATCAACCCCTTTTGGATCTGCGGATACTGTCTTCACTTTTCTGTTTCCCCTTTCTTATTCTCGTCATCTCGTGTCACGAAGATTGAAAACTCCGGACAAATCATTTGGCAATACCTGCAATCGTGGCACTTCTCAGGATTCTTGGCGTAGGGTGGGTGATAGCCCTTGGCGTTGTAATCGGGAGAGATGTCCAGCACGTTGGTGGGGCAGAACTGCACGCAAAAACCGCAGCCTTTGCACCAGTTTTCGTTGACATACACATTGCCGTGAAGCTGTTTCAGTTCATTAAAAAACATGCAGCCTCCCTTAGTCCAGTCCGCGCGCCGCCAAGGCGGGCAGAGGATCAATATGGTTCAAATCGAAACGCAGCGCGTCCTCTCCACATTCGAGCGCGAGCGCCATCAACTGCGTGAAGTAAAGCACCGGCAAATTTTTGAATTCGGGATTGAGGCGCTTC
The DNA here is from genome assembly GCA_020053195.1 of Sideroxydans sp. Lineage (GTDB taxonomy): Bacteria > Pseudomonadota > Gammaproteobacteria > Burkholderiales > Gallionellaceae > Sideroxyarcus. Next base: position 5,942 of record JAGVNQ010000090.1, on the reverse strand, counting down.
GCGTCATCCTGACGGAAATCCAGGTTGTAAGCGCACATCGGACAACTCACCACCACCATATCCACATCCGCCTCGCTGGCCGAACCCATGATCTTATCGGTACGGTCGGCGACGATCTCGGGCGAGGCGACGGCGTGATATGCGCCGCAGCATTCGGTCTTTAGCGGGAAATTCACCGGGGTCGCGCCGAGGGCGGCGATCAGGTTTTCCATAATCATCGGATTCTCGACATCGTCGAAGGCGACCTCTTTCGGACGCACCAGCAGACAGCCGTAATAACAGGCCACGCGCAACCCTTTGAGCGGCTTCTTGACCTTTTCAGCCAATTTGTCGAAACCGACGCGGTCGCGCAGGTATTCGAGCAAGTGCAGCACATCCACATCGCCCTCGTATTTGGTGGTTTCGAGATTTAGAAATTCGTTGATGGTGGATAGCTTTTCGGGATTCTTTTTTACGTCGATATTGGCGCGTTTGAGCGTGTTGTAACACATGGCGCATGAGGTCATAAACTCGTTGGACTGAGCTTCCTTGACGCGGATCAAATTGGTCACCGGAGCAACGCGGTTCATGACATTTTCCGCGCCCAGTGCATGCACTGTGCCGCAGCAATTCCAGCGTTCAAGTTCTTCGACTTCAACATCCAGTTGCGCCATGGAAGACACCGTGGAAACGTCGAAATTTCTTGCGCTGTTTTTCAGCGTACACCCGGGATAGTAAATAAGCTTCATCGGTCTGTTTTCGTTTTCTATCAGGAGGTCAGTTTACGCATGGCGCTGATCGTGGCGATCGGCGGCAAATCGCTGCGCGCTTCGGGAGACAGCTCCCAGATTTTCAGGCGGTCATCGCGCTGACCATTTCGCAAAGCCGTTTCACGCAAAGACTCGATAACTTCGGCGATTTTTATGCTCTTCGGGCAACGTGAATTGCAGGTCAGGCAGGATACGCAAGTCCAGATCGTGCGCGATGCCAGCAACTGCTTCTGCATACCCAGTTGCGCCATGCGAATAATCTGGTTGGGCAATATGTCCATGTAAGCCGCCATCGGGCAACCGGCGGAACATTTGCCGCACTGATAACAAGCCAGCAGTTTCTGGCCGCTGATCTTTTCAACTTTGGCTACAAAAGCCTTACTGGCACTGGAGGAGAGACGCATGGTCGTATTCATGGCTGGCCTTTCAGAACTTCGCGTCCATGCGGAACTCGGGACTGTCCAGCCACAAGCCAGTGTTGATCACACTGTCCAGTTGCGCTTGTAAATCGTCATACCGGTAGAATTCGCCTTCCAGTATCTTGTCCGCCAGTTTGATGATGTCCCTGTCGCTGGTATGAGAAGCCAGATCCTTGAACACATGGATAAAGCGCCTAATCAACTCCATGGCAAGGCGCAATGCCTGTGTGTCGTCGGCCACAACGCCATGCCCACGGCGTGCTACTTCGGCATCCATTTCGGCGACCACTGTCGAAGGCACTGTGTTCGTAGCCGCTTCGGCTACCAGACGCACCCATTGCTCATTACCAATGATCTTGCCGAACAAGCGGGTCAGGTCATCCATGCGCTCGTCGTCTTTTGTTGCCAGACGAAGGAACATCTTTTTCCCGCTGTCATTCCGGGTCATCTCGGCAGCATGGCGAAAAAAAGGCTCGCTACTGAACTCGAAGCTGAGCGCGGCACGCGCCAGTTCGATTACTTTGTCATCTACGTGGCTCATCGGTTTATTTCGCTCCCGCTGGGCTGAACGCATCATCGTGCAAACGATTCTGCAATACCGACGAACCGGGTAGCGCATTGCCGCCGCGTACCAGTTGACGCTTCTTTACATCTTTCGGAGCGTAAGAAGGCAGCAAAATTGGCGTGACCAGATCGGTTTGCACATTGGCATCCGCCAATTGTTTTTCATATGCATCGAGATGCGCGACACTGAGCTTGCCGAGTTTGACGGTCTTGGCGTACTCGCTGGCATATTTGCCCGCGCGCCGACCGAACACGTTGTAGTCGAGCACGGAATTGCCCATCAGACGATTGCGACCGTGCAAGCCACCGGATGCTTCACCTGCCACAAACAATCCGGGCAAGTCGGTTTCGCAGCGCTCGTTGATCTCGATACCGCCGTTCTGGTAATGCAGCGACGGATAAATCAGCATCGGCAGCTTGGTGATGTCGATCCCGTAGCGGATAAACTGGCGATACATGGCCGGGAAATGTCTTTCGGTGTAACCCTCGCCGTGCAACATGTCGATCAGCGGGGAATCCAGCCACACGCCGACACGACCGGACGGTGTCGGAACGCCGCCCCCGTTTTCTACGCACTCGCGAATGATGGCCGAAGCTTCGATGTCGCGCGGTTCGCGCGGAAATACAAATAGTTCGCCATCCTTGTTCAACGGCTGGCCACCCGCACCACGAATCGCTTCAGTTACCAAGAAGCCCGCAATCTGCTCGGGGAACGAAACACCTGTCGGATGGTACTGCACGGAGTCCATATACATCAGCTTGGCACCAGCCCGGTAGGCCATGACCAAGCCGTCGCCCGTTGCACCATAATGATTGGTGGTGTCATAGCCGCGAATATGTAGTCGACCATAACCACCAGTGGCAATAATGGTGGACTTCGCCTTGACGGTAATGAACTCCTCACTGTCCATGTTGTATAGAACAGCACCGGCACAATTGCCTTTGTCGTCCATAATCAATTCGACGGCAGGCATGAATTCCTTGACTTCAATCATGTCAGGATGGTTGCGCACTTCGTCCATCAGGGTGCGCATAATCATGGCTCCCGTATAGTCGCGGCACGAAACCATGCGCTTACGGGATGTACCGCCACCGTGCATGACCTTCATCGAACCATCTTCTTCTTTGTCCCACACCACGCCGAGATCTTCCAACCACTTGACCACGCCCGGACCGTCTTCGGTGAGCGCCTTGACCAGTTCCGGCTTGTTCTCAAAGTGTCCTCCGCCAATCGCATCCAGATAGTGACGAGTCGGCGAATCGGTGCGCGAAACTGCGGCCTGCATGCCGCCTTGAGACATCATGGTGTTGGCATCACCCATGCGCAGTTTGGTGGCGATCACCGAACGCACGCCATGTTCGCGCATGGCGACCAGTGCGGCATTACAACCGGCCCCGCCGCCGCCAATAATCAACACATCCGTTTCGATGTCGGGTTTGGACAAATCAACTTGTTCGCTGCGCAGCCAGGAATGAGATTCCAGCAGATCAGCCACTTCGGTAGTCAACGTCTCACCCTTGTTGGGGCCAACACATACAGGACGACGAGCACTAGGCTCATAGTCAGGGTGAAAGCCTTCCAACACCTTTTGACGCGCTTCCGCGTCCATCGGCGGATACACCGGACCCGATTTTCTTGCCAATTCCAAACGCTTGGGTCGAGTCTCGACCACTTTGCGCAACGATTCTTCCATGTAATCTGGATACATCTAATTCCCCTTTATTCCGAATCTCGGGCGTAGTAACGTTTCGACAAATCCTCACGGTTCATCGACATCATTTCGGCATATTCCGCCTCGTAAGCACCATCATTGACCGCTTTGACGCGCTCTACCAACTCGTGGCTTTCCTTGCGCAAGTAGCGACCATACAGACGCTTCGCCATGATACCCATCAGAGGTTGTGTGATTTCGGCAGGGCAACGCAGCATGCACAGCCCGCAAACAACGCAGTCGAAGGACAAATCCATCACCTCGGCAATGTCACCGCGCTTGGCGGCCTGGACGTAATCCATGACTTGAAGGCCTTGCGGACAGGATTTGGTGCAGGTATTGCAGGCAACGCAACGGAACACCGTCGGGTACATCTGCTGGATGGCAGTAACGTTGGGCTTGAGCTTTTCGATGTCGTAGATTGCTTTTTCGGCAGGAACCGACGGGATCTGGGCCAGCGTCATGCCCTCTTCCACCATGGTCATGCAGGCCAGACCGGTGCGAATCTTGTAGTCGCCGGGCAGGCGATAAATAGTGGCGCAAGCCCCACAGTAACCTTCGCGACAACCGGCACCACGGATAATCTGGTGACCGGCATATTCGATGGCCCCCATGATGGTTGCCTCGGCTGGCACCTCATAGGCTTTGCCCATAATGTAAACCGTGATTAGGCTACCCAACGCCCGATCTTGTTGCCCGTCTAACTGCGATGGCGACAAATTGCCAGTCGCCCCTGCCGGTGCGTTCACCATATCTTCCATCTCCCCTGAACCTAACCTTTTTGCCGCACCGCGACTTGAGTTGAGGTTTGCGTTATGCGATTGAAACAAACCGGCTACGAGCTACTTAATAACATATGCGATCAATTATAAATTTTCACGCAACCGATTATGAATTTTTGATGGGGGCGATTATAAAGAAGTTTGTACGATTGACAAGAGGGTTTAATAATTGGGGCTGAGAAATTTAATAAACGAGGAAATTCACACATCAAATGGCACGCAACAACCTCAATCATTATGCACCTAATCACAATAACTTTTTTTTAATTGCATTAATTCACGGCAATTTATCCATATTTCATATCACCATGACAACACAATAACGGTGCAGCCATAACGCAAAAGTAGTCTAATTTTGTTGCTGGCGCACCTTCGTTCCAAGATATTTTCGTTCAATTTATGGAAAAAAAACATTATGAGAATACCCGCCCATCCATCTAAAGTGCTTTATGCAGGTTGCAGCCCTTTCCCCCAACTCGCATCCTGCGAACACTTCGCTGGCAGCGAAAAGATGCTGAAAAAGGCACTCCAGATACAAATTGAACGATCAGTCAACGAAAAATCCATCTTTGACATTACCGCCGACTGCGAAGACGGCGCATCCGCAGGCAAGGAACTGGAGCACGCCGAAATGATCGCTGAATTACTTCTTTCGACCGAAAACCGTTTTGGCCGTGTCGGCGTACGCATCCACGATGTCAGACATCCGGCCTGGCGCGACGAACTGGAAGTCATCATTAGCCGTGCGGGGCAGCGCGTCGCCTACATCGTATTGCCCAAAGCGGAACTTGCCGACGATGTACTGACTCAGATCACCGCGCTCGACGAGTTGCGAGACCGTTACGGCATTTCCCGAGAAATCCCAGTCCATATATTGATTGAGGCACCGAGCGCCCTGCATGAAGCTTGGGAAATTGCCCGCCTACCGCATGTTGAGGTACTGGATTTTGGTCTCATGGACTTCGTTTCCGCGCATCATGGCGCGATTCCCGCCACCGCCATGCGTTCGCCCGGCCAGTTCTCCCACACGCTGGTTGCCCGCGCCAAATGCGAGATCGCTGCCGCCGCACTGGGCAACGGCATCGTGCCCAGCCACAACGTCACCACCGAAATACGCGACACCACCGTCGTCAGAGAAGATGCCCGCCGCGCACGGCTTGAATTCGGATTCCTGCGCATGTGGAGCATCCACCCCAACCAGATTCTGCCCATCGTCGAATCCATGCGCCCCGACTTTGCCGAAGTCAACGAAGCCGCCAACCTGCTGATTGCCGCCCAAGATGCGGCTTGGGGGCCAATCCAATACGAAGGCAAGCTGCATGACCGCGCGTCTTATCGCTATTACTGGGAATTGCTGCAACGCGCGCAGACAACCGGGATGGTCATCCCGGACGATGCGCGAATGCGATTTTTCTGAGGCAATTTTGCAAGTTCGATTTGTTGAGTGTGCTGCAAGCGGTATGTCGGGTTATGATGCTAGGGCAGTTCAAAATTGATGCCGGGACGGGTCGGGTAAGCAAGTTACACCATATCAAAATGAATCAAACGCGAAAGGAAAACGAAATGTCATTAGTGATTGATACTCTGCGCATCTCCACGATCAACGAAGAATTGACCGATGCTGAAATTGAGATTTTCGAGGAATTGTTCGATGTTCAGAGCTTTAAAGCGGGCGACTTAATCATCCGCCCGGGCGATAAAAAGCACTCGGATAAT
>JAGVNQ010000085.1 GCA_020053195.1 Sideroxydans sp. | reverse complement strand
GTTTCTTCATGATTGGCTGGCTCACCCAAAAGGTGGGGTGCAATTTCTGAATAACCGTTGGTTTTTCCTCTGTGATCTCTGTGTTCTCTGTGGCTAACAAAGTTTTTGAAGTTAAACGAGCGCAACAAATACCGCCGCTTGGCCGTGATGTTTGCCCTGTTCATCAACAAGATTCCACACCGTACCGTCGGCGATTTTGAAACGCTTGCCGCTCTTGGCGATGCGCATGCCGCAATAACCCTCGACGAATCCTTGGCGCGTCACGTTCTCCAGCAATTTCGCGCGCGCTTCCCGCGCCAGCGGCTCGGCGGAAAAACGCGAGGGCAACTGGGCGAATTCATCAAAACTCATCTCGAACAATTGCAGCGCCAGCCGGTTGCCGTAAAAAAAGATCGGGTCGTCTTGCGTGCCGTGCGCCACGATGGCGCGCGGCGCGTGCCAGATGGCTTCGCGCAACGCATCATCCCCTCCCCCTTGCAGGGGGAGGGTTAGGAAGGGGGTAGAAACGCTGTGTTCCAACTGTTCTACCCCCATCCCAGCCTTCCCCCTGCAAGGGGGAAGGAGTAGTTCAGCATCAATCAACGGTTTTCCGGTAAGCCGTTGAAAGCTTTCCACCATGAGCCGCAAGCGCGCATCCAGCGCCGGATCAGATGGCGGTAAGTTTTGCATATTCCAGCGCCAGCCATTTGCTGCCCGCGCGTTTGAAGTTGACCTGCACGCGACCTTCGTTGCCAGAGCCTTCGGCATCGGTCACCACGCCCTCGCCGAATTTCTGGTGGAATACGCGCTGGCCGATGCGCCACATCGAGCTGGGTGCAGGCGGCGCTTTTTCCATCGGCACGGCGGCGAACGCTTTGGTGTAGCTGTCCGTCTCGAAATGATTGTTTTGGAAAGTCTTGCGCGCAGTGAATCTGGGCGTGAGCCAATGCAGCAACTCCTCCGGCAATTCTTTCAGGAAACTCGACACTCTGCTGTAGTGCGTCTGTCCATGCAGCATGCGGCTCTGCGCGTAAGTTAAATACAAGCGGCGGCGCGCGCGGGTAATTGCCACATACATCAGGCGACGCTCTTCATCGACATCGTCGTTGTCTATACTGTTCTGGTGCGGGAAGAGTCCTTCTTCCAAGCCAGTGATAAACACGGTGTGAAACTCCAACCCTTTCGCGGCATGTACGGTCATCAAATGCAGCGCGTCTTCGCTGTCGCCCGCCTGATGTTCGCCCGACTCCAGCGAGGCATTGGTCAAAAATGCGGTAAGGCTTTCATCTTCATTTTCTTGAACAAACTGAGTGGCTGCACTGATGAGCTGTTGCAAGTTATCCAGCCTGTCAGCCGACTCCTTTTGTTTCTTTCCCTCTTCGTTTTGGTAACAAGCGTTCAAACCGCTATGCTCCAATACGTGCTCAACGATCTCCGGCAACGGCAGCCCTTTGGTGGCGCTTCGCAACGCTTCGATCAAACCGACAAAAGATGTAATTTTGCCTCCAGCACGTGCCGCCGCATCCCACATAGTTGTGCCGTTGATCTTTGCCGCTTCCTGCAGCTTGCCAACACTGAGCGCACCTATGCCGCGAGTGGGAAAGTTGATGATTCGCAACAGCGCGTTGTCATCGTCGGTATTTTCCATCAGGCGCAGATAAGCCAGCGCGTGCTTGATTTCCTGACGTTCATAGAAGCGCAAGCCGCCATAAACACGGTACGACAAACCAGCGGCAACCAGCGCATGTTCCAGCACGCGCGACTGCGCGTTGGAGCGGTACAACAACGCAATCTCGGAAAGGTTTATCCCCTCGCGCTTGAGTTGTTGGATTTCATCGACAATAAAACTGGCCTCCTGAATATCCCCTGTAATTCGATCACCGCGAGGATCACGTAATTCGGGTGCTTCATACACGCGCAACTGCTCGCCGCCACTTTCCGATGTCCACAGATTTTTGCCCAGACGTTTGCGGTTGTTGCTGATGAGCGCGTTGGCCGCGTCGAGAATGTTGCCGTGCGAGCGGTAGTTCTGCTCCAGCTTGATGACGTTCTCGACGTGGAAGTCGCGCAGCAATTCCTGCATGTTGCCCACGTTCGCACCACGGAAAGCGTAGATGGATTGGTCGTCGTCACCAACTGCAAATAATGCATTGCTCTTTCCGGCAAGCAACTTCAACCACTTATATTGCAGCGGATTGGTATCCTGAAACTCGTCCACCAGAATGTGTTTAAAACGCTCCTGATAATGCTCGCGCAGCGACTGATTGCGCGACAGCAATTCATAACAGCGCAACAACAACTCGGAAAAATCCACCACACCTTCGCGCTGGCATTGCGCATCATAGGCGGCGAACACTTCCACCTTGCGCCGCGTGTAGGGATCGTAAGCCTCCACCTCGTGCGCGCGCAGCCCCTGCTCCTTGCTGCCACTGATGAAGTTCTGCATCTCGCGCGGCGGATATTTTTCGTCATCCACATTCAGCTCTTTCATGCGCCGTTTGATGGCGGCAAGCTGGTCGCCGGAATCGAGAATCTGGAATGTCTGCGGCAGATTCGCCTCGCGGTAATGCGCGCGCAACATGCGGTTGCACAGGCCGTGGAAGGTGCCAATCCACATGCCGCGCGTGTTGATCGGCAACATCGCCGACAAGCGCGTCACCATTTCCTTCGCGGCTTTATTAGTGAACGTCACCGTCAGAATACCGTGCGGCGTAACCTGCCCGCTGCTGATGAGATAAGCGATGCGCGTGGTCAGCACGCGCGTCTTGCCGCTGCCCGCCCCGGCCAATATCAGGGCGGATTGCGCGGGCAGTTCGACGGCGGCACGTTGTTCGGGATTGAGACCGGAAAGCAGAGAAGAATTCATACCGCGATTATCCCACAGGAGCGCGCGCCGCTTGCGGGGATGGAAACAGGTTTGGAGCAGAATTTGAACATGCCACCTCATGGGAAGGCGCATGGATAGGCGTTCTACATCATTCGATTGGCGTAGATGCCCTATCCATGCGCTTCTTCACGGGATGGTGCGATTCAGATCGTAATCCTGCGCGCTCACCATCACGCCCACCACCCGGTTATGGCGCATCACTCTGACTGGCTCGCGTTGAACCTTGTCCAGAAATTCGCCGAAGCGAGTTTTGGCTTCATTGGCTGTGTAGGTTTGCATGGGACACCTCCTTGATACATATCAG
>JAGVNQ010000200.1 GCA_020053195.1 Sideroxydans sp. | reverse complement strand
CCACCGCCGCATCAAAGTAGCGATCAACGCGGAACTGCTGTTCGGCGGCGATGGACAGCAACCACAACATGTGACAGCTTGAGAGCGAAGCAACAAAGGCTTCCTCGGGATCAACTGCCGATGCGTCAGACATCGGCAGCGGAACAACGTGAGGGGACGAGGAACCCGGCACTTCCAATCCGCCATCAAAACGAAGCAGATGTTTTCTGCTGTAGCGATTGTCGAGGAAAACTTGTTGTTCTCTTAACCAAAGCACTTCTGCGGTGTAGTGGGGCATGAATATTTCTCTGACAAAACAAGTGTAGTGCATCGTCCTTGACGGTACTTATGCGCAACCCCTTGTAGGTCGGGCTTTAGCCCGACTTGTCGGGTTGAAACCCGACCTACAAAACCGCATAAATCTCAGATAGCGTGCAGCCCTACACTAGGAGGCTGCGCGCACGGCCTGCAACCTAACCATAGCGGAGCGCAACAAAATTATCGAGTAAATTTTGTGAAGCCCCAGCATGGCGCGGAAGACTAGGCCGAGTTCCGCCTTGCCCGTCTTGCGGTTCGTCACCGGCACGACAGCCGATCCGAAATACAAACGCGTTCCCGCAACGTTGCCCACGGTAATGGGCGCGACCATGAGCCAAGATCGGGTGCGCGATTGAAAATCCGACATGAGCAATTGATCTGTACATCGCTGCTCGACATGCCACGCGGCGAACTCGTCGATTGCGCCCGCTGCTAACTGTTTGGCTTGCGCATCCGTGGATGGTTTGGCTACCGCCCACTTCAGGATGGCGCGTTCCAGCTTGAATACAAACGTGGTGTAAAACGCGACCACAAACTGCTCGTGCGAAATCGAGCCGACCACATCCACCGCGAAACAATCCGTGTATTCACCATTCGCCAGACAAGTGTTCAGCAGCGCAGCGTCGGGAAGCGGGAAAGAGAGGATGGTAGGCATGGCTCAGACTCCGCTCGGCATGGATTGTCGCAATGCAAGTTCCCGGCGCATCCTCAAAAAATCCCGAAGAAATTTTCAGCAAATGTTTTTAGCACTTTGTGTTTCGATTTTGCTGTTACCGTGGTTCGTCCGTTGATTTTTTGAAATACCAATTCATCAACTTCTGCAAGGTCGGCGGTGTTATGAGCAAGCTGACTGAAAATATTATTCTTAATCTGCGCGAGTGCGTCTGTTTTAAATAGGCTAATTACCCGCTCTGCATCAGCATTAAATTCAGCCCGATAGATAAGCGTAGTTAACAGTGCCGCCTGATGAGTCGTGGTGCATGGCGCATCCATGGCGGCATTCAACAAATGGACTATGTGTTCGATGCTCTGTTTCGGCGTGGGGAGTTCTTCTTCTTTCACACGTATCGGTTGTATTGAAGCGTCATCAATTGGCAATGCATCGGCAGCTGCCGGCCATCCCGAGGGTTTGAAAAATGAAGGGCCGTACAAACCCGAAGGCGACACCATTAGATAGTAAGTAATGGCAGGAATAATCTGTATCCAGGCAAAGAGCCAGATATACACCGGCGGCGTTACATAGCTCATGCAAAAGGCAATATTACCGTTGTACGGATATAGCCCAGACGTGGCGATGTAGTCGGCTCCCAACACGGTGACCTTGGATTGCAGTTCGGGAAGGCCGTTATTGATTGATGCTTTCGTAAATAAATTAAGCAGTCCGATAATCCCAACCGAATTACTTCCAGCCAGATAGAGTCCCGCATCGTCGAATTTTCCATCGACATGAATATTGAACTGCAATGATGTCGGTGCGGTTGATACGGGGAAAACATCCAGATTGCCATGGATGTCATAAATATTATCTTTGACATCCAACGTGCCGGTGAAGAGTTTTTGTTTAAAAAAACTTATATCAACCGTGCCATGAGCGTTATTCGACTGGTAATCGAAGTGTCCTTTGAGGTCAATGAATTCGGCAAAGGTAAAACTCAAATCCGTTTGGCCAGTATTCTTCTGGATCTTGGTAATGGAAGAAAAATCCTTGATGAACGGTACCGCATTGGATTGATCTTTGACTGTCTTTCCCACAACAAGAATGTCCGGCTCTTTTGAAATAATGAACGTGATTTCGTTGCCAAACAATTTTCCGTTAAAGGCGACGTGTTTCTCAGCCAGATGCAGCGTACATCCGGCGAGGATGAATCCGAGAAGAGAAACTTTAGCATCGCCATTTATTCCGAAATGCGATTTTGTTGTGTTCAACTGAAACAAACCTTCAAGTTGAAAGATGTTCGGATGGTGAAACAGCTTGGCGTTGCCCGACAGGATTATTTCGTCGTTGTTGTAGCTGAGGATGACCAGTTTTTCTTGCAGCAGCTCCAGATCGCCCCATTTGACGGACGCATCTCCCACTCCAACCCCGTGTATTTCTTCAACGGTAAAATCGCAATCGATATAAATGTGAAAGTCGCCCACATTCCGTTCAATAACTATATGTTGTTCGTTGTTCGCACGCATTGGAGTGTCCTTCATAAATGGGTGAAGTTACTGATGGATGTCGTCGAGTAAGGCTTTAGAAATTCTATTCCCTTGCAACCATAAGGGTTAGAAAATTCAGCAGTACAAATCAAATTTATTTCATCCGGCACCTTATCGCTGGAATGTTGTAATGCAAGCCCCCGGTGATTTGAAAAATACAAACCGCGTGGAAATGGCCGTCAATAGGCGATCTACATCAATTGCTGCGTGAAGAACGCCTATTGGCGGGCTTCTTCGGGCGGTGTGGTGGGAGCGATTGTTTATGGCCGCTCGAACATCTGTCGAAAATCAATGCGAACCCGCCCCCATACCGCCGGTGTAAAATCATCGAAACGTCATCACAGCCGAGGATACACACCATGAATCACGCAATAGACCTGCCGCAATCGCTGCTCAAGCGACTGGAAAAAGTCACGGAAGGCACGCGCTCAACTCCCGTATCAATCATCAAGGACGCGGTAAAGCAGCGCGTTGCATACGAAGAATACAAACGCCGCGAAATAGAGGCCGGGCTGGCTGACATTAAAGCTGGGCGTGTGTATGGGAAAGATGAATTCCAGACACAATTAGCGAAGGCGCGGAATGAACGAAAAAAAGCGGCTTGAATTTACGAAGCGATTTTTCCGCAACCTTGCCGCGCAAGAGGCATACATAGCGCTTGATAATCCTGCCGCTGCAAAGAAAATTCAAGCTTGATTTACGAAGCGGCGGAAGGCTTGGAAGAGTTTCCGCTACTGGGGTGCACGGGAGAAATCGCCGGAACACGCGGCTTGTATTGGCGAAATATCCGTACACCATCATCTATCGCATCACAGCGGATAAAGTGCGCATCATCGCGGTGTTGCACCAGTCGCAGGTTCACGTGTAGAACAGCCCTGCGGCCTGAAAAAACAAAGCGAACCTTTCGCTCAACCTGCTCCCTTTCGCCCCCTCAATTTTCAAAACAGAACTTCATGGGAACGCCCGTCAATAGGCGATCTACATCAATTGCTGCGTGAAGAACGCCTATTGGCGGGCTTCTTTGGGCGATGGGTGGTTAATTAAATCGAGTCTGACCATGAGGTCTCCCCGTGCTGGGTTGCCCGCTGCTCACTCGCGACACGCGGCGCTACCAAAATTATTTTCCGAGCGTGAAATTGATTGCGCCTTGATACAGCATAACGGGCAGGCATTAAATGTCGTAATGCAAGAACTCCCCCCAGCATTCTCAAGTTGCACTATTGCTATAAGGCTAGATCCCGGCGGTGTCTTGTCGTTCTCATTGACACAACCCGCTAAACTCAAATACAGTCCACCAACTTGCAGATATGCTAGACGCACATCGCACCGCACGTACGGCGCGAGGTTCACAGCAGAATCCCCAGAACAGTGAGGCTGGCGCAGGACAAGATGCCCGTCACGGCGGGAAGCACTGTCAGTAGTATGACTTGTTCAGGAAAGGGGAAGCACTTGTCTTATCTCTCACAAAGCATTCTTCGTTCAGATCAGAAAAATCTTGGTCTGTCGCCAATTATTCGCCACATAAACTCAATGCGACTTTACGTCCCACTTAAGGGCTGCTAACTATGAGTAACGCTGGTGACGGTAATTTAATCAGTAGAATTATTGCTGAATTTAAGCATGCCCCACTTGGTGCAACCTACTATTTGTTTGCCATCCTTGCGGTGTCTTACACGTTTATAACTGGAGTGGTGACCTACCTTAAAGCCACTGACTTAAAAGCTGTCGATTATTTTCAGTACGTGGCAGTTGTGATCAAACTTGGAATAGGGTTAATTATCCCTTTATTGTTGGTGCGTGTTCTTCAATCTGGACGGTCTGACGCGCCATTATTGTTGAACAATAATTGGGAAAGCGTTAAATCGACTTTCGACATGAAGGTTTGGAAAAATAAGAGGCTGGTTGTACGGACGGACAAACTTAAAGCTTTGTCCGCTACCAAAGTGTTCAATTACCGATTTTTCCTGACTGGCTCAAATACTTTCAAAGCAACCTTGACCAGTCCGACAACAGCAAAGCTTTGCGGTCCCGTTTATGACCATGAATACATTCTCTATCAGGTTGAACTTGAGAGGGAATATAAGGACAATGAGACTGTCGAACTATGTCTTCAGTATGAGGTTGATGATCCCTCTTCGAGTATGAAACCATTTGCTGCGTTGGCTGCGAACAACCTTAGGTCATATAATCAAGTCGAACATAAAATCAGTTTTCCGGCAGATAAGCCAAAAGATGTGAAATTCGAAGTTAAGAATATCAATACTGGCGCTGTGGTTGGGGGAAGCATAAACCAGTTGTTTCCAAATCCAGATGGGACGTACAATCACGCCCTGTTAAATCTGACACAGTCTAATCGATACGTATTCTCATGGAGTTGGTAATGGATGAATAACAGAAATAATTGTTAACAGGCCACGGTTTACGCATTCAACGAGCGCATATAAAACCGGGGCGATTCCGCCTGAAATAAAATTCAAACACGAAATAAATCCACCTGCAGCACCTTTGCCTAATCTATTTCATGGCAAATCAGCGACGTTGATGTTTAGCGTGATCTCGCCTATTCATGGGCATCACCGCGATGTGTGCTTTCAGAATCTCAATCTCGCAATTCTGCAGCCCAATGGGGCGGCAGCGAAATGCTTTCCTGGAAAAAGGCTCGCCCCCTTTCGACACGCACAGAGCGAACGGCCCATTCACCACGCCGCAATACTAACCTCATACAACCCGCCCACCACCGTAAACTCATCCTCCCCCTGCAACATCCCCGGCAGCAATCTCGTGTAACAAAACACTTTAGAAAGCGGCACTCTCGCCGTCAGCAAATAATCGCCGAACTCATCCGCCCGCTCCCGATTCGCAGTAAACGAACTCAAACTATTAAACAACACCACCCGCCGTTTCTCATCAAGGCAGGTCAGCGTTTCGTAGTCGTCCACGCGGTTCACACCGCGATACAGGGTGAGGTGGGTCTCGCCCGGATGTTGTCGCGCGAGTTCGTATTGGCAATAGGTATAGAGCAAGTCGAACTGCGACTCCAGCGCGTTGGTTCCATACACCGCTTTGGCGCGCATTTCCAAATAGCGGCGATAGGCTTCGCCGGACAGGTTGCGGATGGGCGCGGCGTGGTGTCTTGGCAATAAGCCGAAGCGCGATTCCACCCAGCCTTTCAGTGCCGCACCTTCGCGTCCATCCGCATCGAAACTCCAGCCGCGCACCATGCGCAGGTAGTCGGCTTTTTGCCGTTTGTGCGTGTTCTGTGCCGAGTAGCCTGCTTGTTCGGGATCGTCCAGATAGAACGCGGCGTTCATGTGCATGGTGAAAGCTTCGGCGCGTTCGCTGGCATCCGCCAATTTATCCAGAAAAGCAAACAAGCCGCGATGGAATTGCGCCACGCCATCGAGTTCGAGGGCGACGGGGGAGTGTTGGAAGGTGAGGCCGCCGAGGATGTCGGCGGGCAGGTTGCAGCGGTTGATCGGCAGGCGCGCGGAGCGGGGAAGGATGAGTGCCTGCGTTGTCGTCACTGCGACAAAGCTTTTTGTTTTGTTGTGTTGCACATCCGCCAATGGGTTTTGCGCTGAATTATTTTTGTCTGACATTTCAGTCGCTTGGGTGTGTGTGGGCGGGGTGGCACGGTGCTTGCGATGTATGGGGTGCGAGCAACAGTTTTTTCAATCGCACTTTAAATTCTGAAACTCTAAGGAGACTAACATGGCTCTGCGTCAATGCGCAATTTACGGGAAGGGTGGTATCGGCAAGTCCACCACGACCCAGAATCTGGTGGCGGCTTTGGCCGAAGCCGGTAAGAAAGTGATGATCGTCGGCTGCGATCCGAAAGCGGACTCGACCCGTTTGATTCTTCACGCGAAGGCACAAAACTCGGTGATGGAACTGGCTGCTGAAGCTGGTAGCGTCGAGGATCTGGAACTGGAAGACGTGTTGTCGGTGGGTTACGGCGGCGTGAAGTGTGTTGAGTCCGGCGGACCTGAGCCCGGTGTTGGTTGCGCCGGTCGCGGTGTGATTACCGCCATCAACTTCCTCGAAGAAGAAGGCGCGTATGACGATGCACTCGACTTCGTGTTTTACGACGTGTTGGGCGACGTGGTGTGCGGCGGATTCGCAATGCCGATCCGTGAAAACAAAGCGCAGGAAATCTACATCGTTTGCTCCGGCGAAATGATGGCGATGTATGCCGCGAACAACATTGCCAAGGGCATCGTGAAGTATGCGAATTCCGGCAGCGTGCGTTTGGCTGGTCTGATCTGCAACAGCCGCAACACCGACCGCGAAGATGAACTCATCATGGCGCTGGCTGCAAAGCTCGGTTCGCAAATGATTCACTTCATCCCGCGCGACAACGCAGTGCAACACGCTGAAATCCGCCGTATGACCGTGATCGAATTCGATCCGACACACAAGCAAGCCGACGAATATCGTCAACTGGCGAAGAAGATCGTGGACAACAAGAAGTTCGTGATCCCGACCCCGATCACCATGGACGAGCTGGAAGAACTGCTGATGGAATTCGGCATCATGGAAGTGGAAGACACCTCCATCATCGGCAAGAAGGCTAGCGAATTGGCAGTTGCTTAAAGCTATTTAGCCACGGATGTACACGGATTTCCACGGATGAAAAGCGGTAATGACGAAGCACAAGGTTTTATCCGTGTTTCATCCGTGTCAATCAGTGGCTAAAAAAGTTTTTGATTTTGCTTTGCATCGCCGGAATCAAACCCGGCCTACGACAAACCCCTAATGGACTCCACATATTAGTGGGTCATTAAAGGAGAATGAAATGTCTGCATTAACACGCGAAGAAACCGAAGCGCTGATTCAGGAAGTGCTTGAGGTTTATCCAGAGAAAGCCAAGAAAGACCGCGCCAAGCATTTGGCGGTCAACGATCAATCCATCGAACAGTCCAAGAAGTGCATCACCTCCAACCGCAAATCGTTGCCGGGTGTGATGACCATTCGCGGTTGCGCTTACGCCGGTTCCAAAGGCGTGGTGTGGGGCCCGATCAAGGACATGATCCACATTTCACACGGCCCGGTCGGCTGCGGACAATATTCCCGCGCCGGTCGCCGTAACTATTACGTCGGCACTACCGGCGTGAACTCTTTTGGCACGATGAACTTCACATCCGACTTTCAGGAAAAAGACATCGTGTTCGGCGGCGACAAGAAGCTCGCCAAAGTCATGCTCGAAATCGAAGGCCTGTTCCCCTTGAATAAAGGCATCTCGATTCAATCTGAGTGCCCTATCGGCCTGATCGGTGACGACATCGAAGCCGTGGCAAAAAAGACCGCAGCAGAAACCGGCAAGCCGGTTGTGCCAGTACGTTGCGAAGGTTTCCGTGGCGTGTCGCAATCGCTCGGTCACCACATCGCCAACGACGCGATCCGCGATTGGGTATTGCCGCGCAGCGAAGGCAAGGCGCACGTGAGCACGCCTTACGACGTGGCCGTGATCGGCGATTACAACATCGGCGGCGACGCGTGGTCTTCACGCATTCTGCTGGAAGAAATGGGTCTGCGCGTGGTTTCGCAATGGTCCGGCGACGGCACGATTTCCGAAATGGAAAAGACTCCGTTTGTAAAAATGAACCTGATCCACTGCTACCGTTCGATGAACTACATCGCGCGCCACATGGAAGAGAAATACAGCATCCCCTGGATGGAATACAACTTCTTCGGCCCGACCAAAGTTGCCGAATCGCTGCGTGCCATCGCCGCGCATTTCGACGACACGATCAAGGAAGGCGCAGAGCGCGTCATCGCCAAGTACCAAGCAATGATGGACGAGATCATCGCCAAGTACAAACCGCGTCTCGAAGGCAAGCGCGTGATGTTGTACGTCGGTGGTTTGCGTCCGCGTCACGTGATCGGCGCGTATGAAGACTTGGGCATGGAAGTGGTGGGCACGGGTTACGAGTTCGGCCACAACGACGACTACGACCGCACCATCAAAGACATGGGCAACGCCACTTTGATTTACGACGACGTGACCGGCTTCGAATTCGAAGAATTCGTCAAGCGCGTCAAGCCTGATCTGGTCGGCTCCGGCATCAAGGAAAAGTTCATCTTCCAAAAGATGGGCGTGCCCTTCCGCCAGATGCACAGCTGGGATTATTCCGGCCCGTACCACGGCTACGACGGCTTCGCCATCTTCGCCCGCGACATGGACATGACTTTGAACAACCCGTGCTGGAGCAAGATGCAAGCACCGTGGTTGAAGAAGGTAGAAGCGGTCGAAGAAAAGGCGGCGGCGTAATCACCGCTCCGTTCCCTCCCCCTTGCAGGGGGAGGGCTAGGGTGGGGGTAGAAGCGTAAGTGCTTCCACATTTCTACCCCCATCCCAACCTTCCCCCTGCAAGGGGGAAGGAGCGGAGGAAAAAAATTAGTGACGCGCAATCCACCGCCGTCCATCAATCAATCTACGCCTGTATCTGCAAATTGGCAGTGCGGCTAAGGAGATAAACATGCAAAAAGCTGATGACATCAAACCTTGTTATCCATTGTTCCGTCAGGACGAATACAAGGAATCGCTGGGCAACAAGAAGGACAATTTCGAGGAAGGCCACGACGCTGCCAAGGTTCAGGAAACTTTCAAGTGGACCACCACGATGGAGTACCGCGAACTGAACTTCAAGCGCGAAGCGTTGACCGTGAATCCGGCCAAGGCCTGCCAACCGTTGGGTGCTGTGTTGTGCGCGCTGGGCTTTGAAAAGACTATGCCGTATGTGCACGGTTCGCAAGGTTGCGTGGCTTACTTCCGCACTTACTTCAACCGTCATTTCCGCGAGCCCATCTCTTGCGTGTCCGATTCCATGACCGAAGACGCAGCCGTGTTCGGCGGGCAGAAGAACATGATCGACGGTCTGGAAAACGCTATCGCGTTGTACAAGCCCGAAATGATCGCAGTCTCGACAACCTGTATGGCGGAAGTGATCGGCGACGACTTGAGCGCGTTCATCCTGAACACGAAAAAGGCCGGCAACATTCCCGACGAGTTCCCCGTACCGTTCGCGCACACCCCGTCGTTCGTGGGTTCGCATGTAACCGGTTGGGACGGCATGTTTGAAGGCGTGATGCGTTGCTTCACCGTGAACAGCATGGAAGGCAAAGTGGCTGGATCGAACGGCAAGATCAACATCGTTCCCGGCTTCGAGACCTACCTCGGCAACTACCGCGTGATCCATCGCATGTTGGACGAAATGGGCGTTGCGCACACCATGCTGAGCGATCCGACCGAAGTGCTGGATACCCCGGCTGACGGACAGTTCCGCATGTATGCGGGCGGCACCACGCAAGCCGAAGTGAAAGATGCGCCCAACGCAATCGACACGCTGATGCTGCAACCGCTGGCGCTGGACAAGACACGCAAATACGTCGAAGGCACCTGGAAACACAGCGCGCCCAAGATCAACATCCCGATGGGGCTGGAGTGGACCGACGAATTCCTGATGAAGGTTTCCGAGCTCACCGGCAAGGCTATCCCCGCTTCGTTGCTGAAAGAGCGTGGCCGTTTTGTGGACATGATGACCGACAGCCACACTTGGCTGCACGGCAAAAAGATCAGCCTGTACGGCGATCCCGACTTCGTCATGGGCATGACCAAGTTCCTCACCGAACTGGGCATCGAGCCGCTGCACGTGCTGTGCAACAACGGCAGCAAGAAGTGGACGAAAGCCATGCAGAAGATGCTGGACGAAACGCCTTACGGCAAAAACACCCAGTTGTTCGCGGGCGCAGACTTGTGGCACTTCCGTTCGCTGGTGCTGACCGAGAAACCCGACTTCATGATCGGCAACTCCTACGCCAAGTTCATCCAGCGCGACACACTGGCACTGGGCAAAGAGTTCGAAGTGCCGCTGATCCGTATCGGCTTCCCGATCTTCGACCGTCATCACCTGCATCGTGCAACAACGCTGGGTTATGAAGGTGCCATGCAGATGCTCACCACCCTGACCAACGCAGTGCTGGAACGTCTGGATGAAGAGACACGCGAAATGGGCAAGACGGACTACAACTACGACTTGGTGCGCTAAAGCTAAACCTTCCGCTCCCTCTCCCGCTTGCGGGAGAGGGCTGGGGAGAGGGTAGTCAGAAAGGAAGTTGCAATGGCCAACATCATGATCCAGCGCGGCAGCAAAACAGAATATGTGTTTTACCTGCCCAAGCGCGACCTCGAAGACGACATCGTGTCGATGGAGTTCAACACCCCGGAAAAATGGGGCGGCGAGATCAAGCTGAACAATGGCGGCACGTATTACATCGACCCGCAAAGTAAACCGGCGAAGCTGCCGATTTCATTGCGCGCCAAGCGCTTGGATGCGGCGGAATAATGTGATTCCTCAATATCCCCTCCCCCATGCAGGGGGAGGGCTAGGGTGGGGGGTAGAAGCGTCAATGATTCACAACTCTACCCCCATCCCAACCTTCCCCCTGCAAGGGGGAAGGAGTTGTGGAAGTTAGATAAATCGAAAGGAGACTCATCATGGCAATGAAGATCAGTGCAGAACTGTGTACCGCTTGCGGTGACTGTGAACCGGAATGCCCCACAGCTTCCATCAGCGGCAAGAAGGGCGTGTTCAAAATCAACGCGGCTGAATGCACCGAATGCGAAGGCGAATTCCCCAAACCGCAATGCGTGAAGATTTGCCCGATCAAAGGTTGCATCACGCAGATCGCAGCGTAAGAAAAATCTGTCATTCCCGCGCAGGCGGGAATCCAGTGCATTAAACAAGCCTCGCGCAGCGAGACAACATCATCATTTTGTCAGCTACGCGGGATGTTTGTACTTGCTGGATTCCGGCCTATGCCGGAATGACGAGCTAAAGACACAGTCCGAATTTCGTTGAGGTAACTTATGACCACCACCACCGTCATCACCAAAACCGCCGCGCTGCGCATTGCGCAGGCCGCGCGCGTGCTGGACAACGTGAACGCGGGTGCGTTTGCGGCGAAGATGGGCGACCGGCTCGGGCTGCCCATCAACGAAGAGAAGCTGGCCAAGATCACCGTGGTCGATCTCAAACTGATTCTTTCCGGCGAAGAAACCGTCGAGCCGGACGTGGATGGCGCGTCGATCAAGCTGGCGGTGCGTCTGCTGTGGGGACAAACTGACGACGCGGAAAATCTGCCGCCCGTCGCTGCTTACGTCGATGGCGATATGCCCGGCAGTTTGCGCGTGGCGGTGGCTTCCAATACCGAAGCCAATCTTGATGGCCACTTCGGTTCGTGCCCGCGTTTTCTGGTTTACCAAGTGGGAAGCAACGAGATTCGCCTGATTGACATTCGCGCCACCAATCTCACCGACGATGCCGAAGATAAAAACGTGGCGCGCGCCAATCTCATCAAGGATTGCCAGATCGTTTACGTGCAATCCATAGGCGGCCCGGCGGCGGCCAAGGCCGTGCGCGCCAACATCCATCCGGTGAAAGCGCCGGAAGGCGGCAAAGCCAGCATTGCGTTACAACGCCTGCAAGCCGTGCTCGACGCACCGCCGCCCTGGTTGGCAAAAATTCTCGGCGTGGAAGCGAAATCGTTGAGCCGGTTTTCGGAAGTCGAAGAAGACTGAGGCACGATCATGATCGTCCCAGAAACGTTGAACCAAATCGCCAACCGCGCTGCCGAACTCGGCGCGTTGGACGAACATGCGCTGGATTTGCTGAAAAAAACCTGGCCGGATTTGCGTTTTACTTTTTGCAACGACGACGACATGCCCGCGCGTTTGTCACCCGCGCTGTCGCGCGAAAAATTTAATTTGTATCTAGTTGGCGGCGGCGAACATTGCCTCAGCCTGACCGACGATCCTTTACATGCCATCGGTGTGGTATTGGCGTGTGTGGATGAAGAATAAGCTAACAAGAAATATCCGGGGGGGAATTATAAAAATAGCTCGATAACAATAACGACGAGCGATAACAGGGAGTGGCAACATGCTGGAAGCTGAAACGATGGCCTTGCTTGCGAGGTTGAAGATCTATGGCAAACAAATGGGAGTCAACATCGACCTGGTGCAAATGAGCCAGGATACGGAGTACGCCACGCTGGTGCTGAAGGAGTTGAGCAACTCGGACAACCCGGAACTGGTGCTGATCGTCATCAATCTGATGAACCGGTTCGGAATGATTAAAGCGCCGCCCGTTGAAGAGAAAGTCGAAGAAAAAGTGGAAACAGGGCGCTACGTGGGTGCACTGCGCTGACCGTCTTCGCCGGGCAACTGGCTGGAAACCCGCGCCAATAGGCGATCTACAAGGCATGGTCGCTGCGGCGGCGGACGGTCCGGTAAAACCACGTAACCCATCAGGGGGCTTATAAGCCGCGATGATCTGTGTAACTATGCTGGCCTAATGGTTATCAGCACAGGATTCGCAGCGTGTTCGACCCGGTAACAATGAAATTGCTCGGCAAGTTGAAGATTTCTGCGAAGAAATCCGGGATCAATATCGACCTGACGAAAATGGGTGATGGCTCGAACTACGCCGAACGGGTTCTGAAAGAATTCAGCAACTCGGAAGACCACGAAATGGTGGCGATCGCTTTCAAGCTGATGCATCAGTTGGGGTTGCTTGAAATGACGATGGACTTATCCGAAACGTAGGAAAATTGTTCGCGGTCATCTTGCTGTAACGTAAGGCGGTTAGATTGCACGTTGTTCTCACCCAAGGAGCGACGGCCATGATCGAACTCTCACCGCATACCCCCCCGCGTATCGAACTGCACGACCTGGACGGCTATTTTCCGCCCGCCGAGTCTGCGCTCGATTTCAAAACCTTCACCTCGCTGCGGCGCATGGTGGGTCACCAGCACAACCAGCCGCAAATCAAACGCGCCGATTTCATCAAACAGATTATCCTGTATTTGCCGGAGGTCGCTGCGCGTATCGAGGAAAGCGATTTCGGCTTCGTGCATCTGGAAGTCGGCGCGATGAAACTGGCCACGCAACAAGCCATCGCAAAACACGATTTCGTCACCGTGCGCAGACACCTGTTGCTGATCGTCGATTTGTTCGACCGCGCCGATGCCGGGCTGCACGACGCGATCCGCATCTCGTATCTGGAAGCGCTGTTTCTCGGCGAAACCTCCGTCGCGCATCTGGAAGCGCGCAGCCTGCTGTCGAGACCGATGGAGAACCTGCTGCGTCAAGCCGAGTTGCGCTGGAAGAAAAATCGCGCCGTGGGGAGTTGAATTAAAGCGCAAACACAACCCGGTTATGCTGCTGACAAATAGCTCAATGCCCTGAAGATGCCCGTCAATAGCCATTCTTCATCAAGTGCCTCACCCGCGAATCAGTCTTGATTCAGCGCCCACTTCGCTTCCAGCAACCTGTCTTCCCGCTCCTCCGGTACGCGCTGCATGAACGGGCAGTCGCGGCGGTGGATGGTGATGCCACGGTCGCGGGTGACGTAGCCGATGATGGGATCGGGTTTGTGCGGAGTGCAGCATTTGGCGCTGCGCACCATCAAATTGCCCACACCTTCGATCAGCACCTTGCCGCCGGGCGTGTCTGCTGTTTGTACGGCGGCGCGCGGGGCGGCGGCGGGGGTGTCTTGCACGATGGCGAGGCTGACGCGGCGCGGGGTGATGTCGCCGCGCCCGAGAGCGGCGAGCAGGTCGTCGAGTTTGTTGTAGTGTAGTTTCTGCGCGAGTTTTTCCTGGTTGATGTCGGTCACGCCGACGCGGTGCAATTCGCGGTCGAGCAGGGTGCGGCCTTGCGCCACGCTGTCGTCCAGATTCTGTTCGGAGAACCAGTGGCGCACTTTGGCGCGGGCGCGCGCGCTCTGTAAAAATCCCAGACGCGGGCTGAGCCAGTCGCGGCTGGGGCCGCCTTGTTTGGTGGTGAGAATTTCCACGCGCTGGCCGGTTTGTAATTTGGTGTTGAGCGGCACGATGCTGCCGTCCAATTTTGCGCCGCGCGTGCGGTGGCCGAGATCGGTGTGGACCACATAAGCGAAATCCACCGGGGTCGCGCCCTTCGGCAAGTCGATCACTTTTCCTTGCGGGGTCAGCACATACACGCGGTCTTGCAGCAACTGGTTTTTGAATTGCGCCTGCAATTCTCCGCCGTCGGCGATCTCGTCTTTCCACGCCAGAATCTGGCGCAGCCAGGCGATCTTGTCATCCACGCCGCTGTCGGCTTTTTTGTTTTCCTTGTAGCGCCAGTGCGCAGCTACGCCCAGTTCGGAATCGTGGTGCATCTGTTGCGTGCGGATTTGCACTTCCACCGACAGGCTGCGCGGACCGATCACGGCGGTGTGCAGCGAACGGTAGCCGTTGGGCTTGGGGCGCGCGATGTAGTCGTCGAATTCTTTCTGGATCGGTGTCCACAACTCGTGCACGATGGACAGCGCGGCGTAGCACTGTTCGATATTTTCGACGAGCACGCGCACCGCGCGCACATCGTACAGTTGGTCGAAGTCCAACTGTTTGCGCTTCATTTTATTGATGATGCTGTAGATGTGTTTCGGGCGACCGCTCACTTCACCGGCGATGCCGACTTTTGCCAGAGCCTGGCGCAGGTGAGCCAGCACGTCGGCGATGTATTGCTCGCGGTCAACGCGGCGTTCGTCCAGCAGCTTGGCGATCTGTTTGTACAGCACCGGCTCCAGATAGCGCACCGACAAATCTTCCATCTCCCACTTGATCTGCCACACGCCGAGACGGTTGGCCAGCGGCGCGAAAATGCTTTGTGTTTCCTGCGCGATTTGTTTTTGCTGTTCGGCTATCGCGCCGGAAAGTGTGCGCAAAGTCTGCGTGCGTTCGGCCAGCTTGATGAGCACCACGCGGATGTCTTCCACCATCGCCAGCAACATTTTGCGCAGGCTTTCGATCTGCTGCGCGGTTTCTTCTTTGTCGTTGCTGGGGCTGCGCATCTCGCTGAACTGGCGGATGTGCTCCATGCGCGAAATGCCATCCACCATTCCCGTCACATTGCGCCCGAAACGCTTGGTCAGCACTTCGTGCCAATCGTCCAGAAAATTCGGCACGGCATGCAACGCCGTCGCGGCGATGGTCTCGTGATCCATGTTCAAGCCGATCAGGATAGAAGCCGAGCCCAGCGCGTGCTGCAACAACGGCGTGCCGGTCAGCTCCACCTTGTCGTGATACAGCGGCGCGGCGAACTCGCAAGCGTTGCGGATCACCTCGATTTCGGCGGGCGCAAAAACTTCGGACAACGCCGCCAACCAGTTCTGGATGTCGGCGCTGTCTTGTCCGGCGAGAGGAGGGAATTGGTGTTGGATGGAGACCATGGGTTACATGCACCCTTCTCCCGCAGGCGGGAGAAGGGATGGGGATGAGGGTCGTTGAGTATCCTGATCGTTTGGCTGTATCTCGACATCCCTCACCCCAACCCTCTCCCGCCTGCGGGAGAGGGAGCTGGATCGGTGAGTGTTGACAAGGACGGGCACGAAGTTTTTCAAGCGTTGCTGATCTGCACCAACTGCGCCAGCTTGTCCTTAGCCGCGCCGCTGGCAATCACTTCGCCCGCTTTCTTCACGCCGTCCGCCAGCGTGGCGGCCACTCCCGCCACATATATCGCCGCGCCTGCGTTGAGCTGCACGATGTCGCGCGCCGCGCCCGCTTGATTGTCCAGCACGCCCAACAGCATGACTTTGGCTTCTGCGGCATTACCGACTTTGATCGCATCCAGCGACGCGGCTTTCAAGCCGAACTGTTCGGGTGTGACGGTGAATTCGTTGACTTGTCCGTCTTTCAATTCGGCGACGTTGGTTGCACCGCTGATGGTGATCTCGTCCAGCCCGTCGCTGCCGTTCACCACCAGCACATGGCGGCTGCCGAGGCGTTGCAGCACGCGCGCCTGGATGCCGACCAGATCGGGATGGAACACGCCCATCACCTGATTCTCCGCGCCCGCCGGATTGGTCAGCGGTCCCAGCACGTTGAACATGGTGCGTACGCCCAGCTCTTTGCGCACCGGCGCTGCGTATTTCATCGCGCCGTGAAAGTTGGGCGCGAACATGAAGCCGATGCCGATCTGGTCGATGCACTGCCCGACCTTCTCGGGCGACAGGTTGAGGTTTACACCCAGCGTTTCCAGCACGTCCGCCGAGCCGCAGGTGGAGGACACAGAGCGTCCGCCGTGTTTGGCCACGCGCGCACCTGCCGCTGCCGCAACAAACGCACTGGCTGTCGAAACGTTGAACGTGTGTGCCGCGTCGCCGCCGGTGCCGCAGGTATCGACCAGATGCTCGCGCTGTGTCACCGGCACTTTGGTGGCGAACTCGCGCATCACAAAGGCAGCGGCAGAGATTTCGCCGATGGTTTCTTTCTTCACGCGCAGGCCGACCAGCAGCGCCGCGATCATGGTAGGCGAAACATCGCCGCTCATGATCTTGCGCATCAGCGACAACATTTCATCGTAAAAAATTTCGCGTTGGTCGATCAGGCGTACCAGTGCTTGTTGCGGTGTAATCATGATTATTTTTTCCCTTCCAGAAAATTCTTCAGCATGTCGTGTCCGTGTTCGGTGAGGATGGATTCGGGGTGAAACTGCACGCCGTGTACCGCCAGCGCCTTGTGGCGCACGCCCATGATTTCGCCGTCGTCCGTCCACGCGGTGATCTCCAGACAATCCGGCAGCGTCTCGCGCTCAATCACCAGCGAATGGTAGCGCGTGGCGGTGAACGGATCGGGCAAGCCGGTGAATACGCTATTGCTGTGGTGGTGGATTTGCGAAGTCTTGCCGTGCATCAGCGTCTTGGCGTGAATGATGCGCCCGCCGAACGCCTGCCCGATGCTCTGGTGGCCGAGACACACGCCCAGCAGCGGAATCTTGCCGGCGAAATGTTTGATCGCGGCAACCGAAATGCCCGCTTCGTTTGGCGTACACGGGCCGGGCGAAACCACGAGGTGTTGCGGATTCAGTTTTTCGATCTGTTCCACCGTGATTTCGTCGTTGCGAAATACCTCAACCTCCGCGCCGAGCTCGGCGAAATACTGCACCAGGTTGTAAGTGAAGGAGTCGTAGTTGTCGATCATTAATAGCATGTCTGTATCTCCTTAGCGGTGGGTCTGGGCATCAAGCCCGTCCAGCACCATCTCCGCCGCACGCAGCACGGCGCGCGCTTTGTTTTGCGTCTCCAGCCATTCGCTTTCAGGCACCGAGTCGGCGACGATGCCCGCGCCTGCTTGCACGTACAGCGTTTTGTCTTTCACCACGGCAGTGCGCAGGGCGATGGCGACATCCATGTCGCCGTTGAAGCCGAGGTAGCCGACTGCACCGGCGTAGATGCCGCGTTTGCTGGGTTCGAGTTCATCAATGATTTCCATCGCGCGAACTTTGGCCGCACCGCTGACCGTGCCAGCGGGAAAGGTGGCTTTGAGCACATCCATCGCGGAGAGACCTTCTTTCAATTTGGCTTCGACGTTGGAGACGATGTGCATCACATGCGAATAGCGTTCGATCACCATCTTGTCGGTGAGCTTCACTGTGCCGTTCTGCGCCACGCGCCCGATGTCGTTGCGACCGAGGTCGATCAGCATCAGGTGTTCGGCCAGTTCTTTCGGGTCGGCCAATAATTCTTCCGCCAACTCGGCATCTTTCAGCGGAGTCTTGCCGCGCGGACGCGTGCCGGCGATGGGGCGTACGGTGACGGTGTCGCCTTCCAGTCGCGCCAAAATTTCCGGCGATGAACCGACCACATGATGGTCGCCCATGTCGTAATAGAACATGTAAGGCGACGGGTTGATGCTGCGCAAGGCGCGGTACAGCGACAGCGGATGTGCGGGAAAGGCTTGCGACATGCGCTGCGACAGCACTACTTGCATGATGTCGCCGTCGAAGATGTACTGCTTGGCTTTCACCACGGCGGCTTTGAACGCGGCTTCGCCGAATTCCGATTTCGCTTCGTAGCGGCGCATCTGCGGCGCATCCGGAATTTGCACCGGCTGGCGCAAGGCGCGTTGTAAATCATCGAGCCGTTTTACTGCGTTGCGGTAGGCGTTGTCGTGCGCCGGATCGGCATACACGATGAAGGTCAGCTTGCCGGACAGGTTGTCGATCACCGCTAGTTGTTCGGTGAGCATCAGCAGAATATCAGGCGTGCCGAGCACATCCGGTTTGCTGGTTTTGTCCAGACGAGTCTCGATGTAACGCACCGTATCGTAGCCGAAATAGCCCGCCAGCCCGCCGGTGAAACGCGGCAAGCCGGACAGCGGCGCGACTTTGAAGCGCGCTTGGTATTCTTCGATGTAGTCCAGCGGTTTGGCGACTTCTTGTGTGGTCTCGCCAGCAGGCGTGGTTAGCGTGACTTGTTTGCCGCGCACCGAAATGCGCGTGTCGGCGGGCAGGCCGATGAAAGAATAACGCCCGAAACGTTCGCCGCCCTGCACCGATTCAAGCAGATAGGAAAAAGGTTGGTTGGCGAGTTTGAGATACAGCGACAGCGGCGTGTCGAGATCGGCGAAAGTTTCAATCGCCAGCGGGATGCGGTTGTAGCCTTGTTTGGCGAGAGATAGAAATTCTTGTTCGGTGATGGGCGACAGCATGTGAAACCTCCGGTATTTGTAGGGTGGGCACAGATGCCCACCGAAATTGCAAAGTGTCCGCGTGGGCACGATGTGCCCACCCTACAGAATCACCATCGCCAATAAAGGAGGTTGTTCAATTTCATTTTATACACGCTTGATAAGTTTTAATGCGGCGGGCAGGTCGGCGATCACTGCATCCAGATCCAGACCATCCACCGATTTGCCGTGATTATAACCATAAGGCACGCAGAACACCGGACAGCCCGCAGCACGCGCGGCGAGCGCGTCGTTCTTCGAATCGCCAATCATCAGCATTTTTTCGACCGGCACACCGAAGAATTCTGCGCAGTGCAGCAGCGGCAGCGGATGCGGTTTCTTTTCCGCCAGCGTATCGCCGGACACCACGATCTCAAAAAATTTGGCAAGACCGCTGGCTTTGAGCAACGGATCGGTGAAGCGCGCGGACTTGTTGGTGATACAGCCAAGGCGGAAGCCAGCCTGTTTCATCGCGTTCAACCCATCCATCACGCCGGGATACGGTTTGCTGTACAACAATTGCGTGAAGTAATGTTTTTCAAAGATGGGCATGGACTGCTCGAACAAGGCCGCATCCGGCTCGGCATGCATGTCGCCCGTGAGCGCGCGCTTCACCAGCCACGAAATGCCGTTGCCGATGTAACTCATCAACAACTCTTGCGAAGCCGCAGGCAGCCCCATGTCGCGCAACATGCGGTTCGCTGCCTCGGCCAACTCCGGCGCGCTGTGCAGCAGCGTGCCGTCGAGGTCGAGAACGATGGCTTTTATGGGAAGGGGGAAATCCTTGAATGACACTCAAACACCTCTAAATAATCCGTCATTCCGGCGCGAGCCGGAATCCAGCAAAAACAAACACTCCCGAAGCGGACAAACCAGGGTGTTGACCCGCTTCGCGGGGAATAATCAATCATCTGGATTCCGGCCTTCGCCGGAATGACGGGAAGAAAATTACTTGCCGACCTTAGCCAACTCCGAGCGCAATTCAGCGATAACGGTGTTGTAGTGATTCTTGTCGCCAGCGTTGAATTTGCCGAACACCGCCGAGCCAGCGACGAACGTATCCACGCCCGCTTCGGCTACTTCCTTGATGTTGGCAGGGCCCACGCCGCCGTCGATTTCCAGACGGCAGTTGTAGCCGCCCGCATCTATCATCTTGCGTACTTTGCGCGCTTTGTCCAGCACGTGCGGGATGAACTTTTGACCGCCGAAACCGGGGTTGACCGACATCAGCAGCACCATGTCCAATTTCGGCAGGGTGTATTCAAGAATGTCCAGCGGAGTGGCGGGGTTGAATACCAGCCCGGCTTTGCAACCGCTTTCCTTGATCAGGCCGATGGTGCGGTCGATGTGCTCGGACGCTTCCGGGTGGAAGGTGAT
>JAGVNQ010000153.1 GCA_020053195.1 Sideroxydans sp. | reverse complement strand
GACCTCACCTTCAACGACACCCTGATCGTCCGCGATGGACAATATGTTGGAAACCCTGACTGGCCCGCGACGGTCAAGTCCCTGCGCGCAGGACACGTCACAAAAATTTTTGCCTCGTTCGGCGGTTACGGTGTGCCCGATTTTTCCCGTATCGGCAAGCTCATGGATAAATATGGAACCGGCCCGGATAGCCCGCTGTACCAGAACTTCGCCTGCATCAAGCAGGAACTCGGGCTGGACGGTATCGACTTCGACGACGAAGACTGTTACGACCAGAATATCGTCGTGAAATTTGCAGGGATGTTGATAGACATGGGCTTTGAGATTACTTTCTGCCCTTATACCGAACAGGATTTCTGGTCGGGTTGCGTCCAGGCATTGGGTGCCAGCAAAATCAGTTGGCTCAACCTGCAATGCTATGCAGGGGGCAAGACCAACAATCCGGGAGAATGGATCGGAATAGGTGTTCCCGTTGTGGCCGGAGTCTGCGCCGACTGTTGTTGCGAACAAACCACGTGCTCCCCCGATGATGTACGGGATGTGTTCAGGTTGTGGACGACCGGTCAAGGCAGCGTGAACAGCAGCTGCTGGATCGGATCTGCGGCCAGCAGCATAAACCTGCTTGGTGGATTCATCTGGACATACGGCGAAGTTGCAGCCGAACTCGGCCAGTACGTCGATGCGATGGCCGGCAGCTTTGAAAACCCCGCGATCTCGCTTCCCAAAGACCAGTATGCCCACCAAGGCGCACCCACCGAGTGGTGGTGGCATGTCGGTACTCTGTCCAGCGCCGATGGGCGCAAATTCGGTTTCGAAATCAATGCTACCGGCATGACGGAATACGGCTTCACCCAGATCGAAATCACCGATGTGGCACGGCAAGCCAATTACCAGCAAGTCACCCCCATTGTCCCGCTGCCGACCAACTGGGCAGAGCCTGACCCGGCGCAACCGTGGCGCGTGAACCTTGGCGACATTGCAGCGAAACAAGGTGCAATTACGATGCGTGCCATTGGCAACAATCCGCTAAATATGGATGTGTGCGCCGAATTTGTGGATGCCACTACCCTCCAGCCGTGCAAGATCAGCCTCCAGCTTCGCCAGCAGGAGGGCTCCGAAGAAATCGTGCCGCCGGTAATACGCCCACCGTTGCTTGTCTGGGGCACGGCGTGCCAGGAAGTTGCCCCTGATGCCACGATGCCCTTGGCAAGGAACAATTACTACTACTCGCTCACCCGGCTTAACGCATCGGGCTATCTGAACATCAACGGAGAAGTCATTCCAGTTACGGGGCTGACCTGGATGGATCACGAATACGGCGCTTTCCCGCAGGCCAAGCCTGGTGCCCCCGTAATCTGGATGCTTCAGGACATGCAGTTGGACAACGGGGTGCATCTGTCGAACTTCACCAAGTTCGGCATCCTGCCGCAGGAAGGTGTGCCGATGAGTTCAACAGTAACCGTGCTGAGCGCAGACGGCACAAGCACTTATGTGGATAGCGTTACCACTCCATTGGCTCCCCTGTATGTCAGCAAAAAGGGGGTTACTTATTACACAAACTTTCTGGTCTCGATAAACAGCCCCGAATTCCCGGCGACAGAATTCAAGGTTGCCAGCCTGATGCCCGCGCAGGTATTCATTAGCCCCGGAAGCGGCCCCGATGTGTACGAAGGTGTTGCCGGTTGCGAGGGCACATTCAAAGGGCAAGCGGTTTCGGGTAGCGCATGGATCGAGCAAAACCTCGGCTAGGAAAAACCCGTTACAGGAGTGGCCAGCATTACATTCGTGGGAGGTGCCCGCTGGGCGGACCACCTTTCAGTCCAGCGTTTTAAGTGAATTACAACAACAATCAGGGAGGCTTTATGGCAAACGATCATCTGAACATTAATTTCAGCCAGACAGGGATTGCGGATTTTCCCCACTACGGCTTTTTCGCAACTTTCACGCTCAATGGCGACAAAAAAAGCGCCTACAAAAAATGGTTGCAGCTCGCGAAAGTGACCGACCGTTTATGTGCCGCCACCCAATACCGCACCGTCTGCGTGCGCGGCGTGGATTACGGGCTGTGGTCGCAATGGTGCGAGGCGAACAAATTGCCGCTGCCCAAATCGGCTCCGCGCCAGGCCAAATTGAAGAAGCCGCCGTTTAAACATACCGGCGGCGACCTGTGGTTCCACATCAAAGGCGAGTCGGAACAATCTTGCCGGAAAATCTACGACGCGATCAGCGCCGAACTTGCGCCCATCACCGAGAGCGTCAGCCTGACGGTGGGCGACAAAAAACATGGTGGCAAGGTGTTCGGCGGGCGCTTTATTGACGGGCTGATAAACCCTGTTGATCCGGTGAATCTTTCCGAGCGTGTCATCGTCGGCGAGGAAGACCCTTATTACTGCGGCGCGGCCTACGTGCTGCAACAGAAGTTCCAGCACAACTGGGATAGGCTGAACGACATGACCGAGATCGAGAAGGAAAACATGATCGGTCGCAATCAGGACAACACCATTTTCCCCAGCCACGACGAGCGCAGCCACATCAAGTGCGTGCGCAAACAAAACGGCGAGCGGATGACTTTGGAGATCCTGCGCCAAGCGCTCCCCTACGGGCATTCGCCATCGGCCAAAGGCAACGAGGAAGGCGTGTACTTTGTGGCCTATGGCAAGAGCGGAGAAATATTTGACGACCTGATCGATGGCATCTGCGGCCCGGAAAATGGCTACATCAAGGACAAGATGCTGAACAACACGCGCTCGGTTCTGGGCAATTTCTGGTTCATCCCCGCCGCGAAGCAGGCCGGACTTTCCGGGCCAAGCGGCGAGGTCAATGTGCCGGTCAACGAGTATTTCGAAGTGCGCAGCAAAAACGGCAAAATGTTTTACAACAACCGCGACTTCATCCACCAGTTGAAATCCGGCAGAAAAGATATGGAAATCAGCGACCGCATCGTGGCGCTGCTGGCCGAGACTTTCGACACATGGAACGACACCTGGGAAAAGAAAGTTGCCGTGCCGCCGTTGGGGCATTTGCAGCAATATTTAAAAGAGGCGCGCTGGAAAGAATTTCAGAAAGTTGCCAAGGCATCGCCCGCCATGCGCAAGGGACTGGCGATCAAGATCAGCTTGTCCGATGTGCTGCTGCGCGAGCAGTTCCGCTTGCAGGCCAACCTGTTCAACATCAAGCCGCGCGAGATCATCGTAGGCAACATGCCGCCCTTTACGTTGGGCAGCGGCACGCAGGTGATGGAATATTTGTCGCCGGATGAAAAAATCGGCTTCTTCATCTCAGGCATGTTGAACGAATACTCTTCAACCGGCCACAACGTGCCTGACTACAAAAAAGCGTTGCGGCTCGGCGTGAAGGGACTGCTGGACGAGGCGAACGGCAAACTCAAACACGCAACCGACGACAACCGCGATTTTTACCAGTCGGTGGTGTGGGCGCTGGAAGGCCTGCGCGAATTTATTTCCCAGTACGGCGAACTCGCCACGCGGCTGCACGACGGCTTGCCCGCGAGCTGCAAAACCGAGCGCCAGAACCTGAGCGGCATCGCCAAACGCATGAAAAAACTGGCCAGCGGCGCGCCGGAGGGATTGCTCGAATCGCTGCAACTCATTTTCATCACCAACTGCGCGTTGCACCAGATCGGCGAGCCGATGTCCATCGGTCGCCTCGACCAGTATCTGATCGAAGCCTACAACGCCGACATCGAAGCCAAGCGGCTGACAGCGGCGGAGGCGCAGGAAATTATCGACGCGTTCTGGCTGAAGATGGACGAGACCGTGTTGTACAACCGGCAGAACATGCAGGACTACCTGACCTACGGCACCGGTGTGGTGTTTTACGCGAACGGGCCTACCGGTTTCCCGCAGGGCTCGGCGCTGAACCAATGGGTGCAGCAGGTGACGGTGGGCGGCTACCTGCCCACCGATACCAAAACCGCGCAGGACGGTTGCAACGCAATCACCCTGATGTGCTTGCGCGCGGCGCGGCGACTGCCGTTGAACGCGCCTTGCCTCTCGCTGCGCGTACACAAGAAGATGGACAAACCCATCCACAAGGAAATCCTGGAAGAAGCCGCCAAAGCGATCCTTTCCGGCGGCGCGCATCCGGTGTTAATGAACGACGACAAGTTCTCCGCAGGACTGATGCAAAGCGGTCCGCTGACGCTGGCCGATTCGCGCGACTACACCTGCGATGGCTGTTTTGAACCCATCATCGGCGGCAAGACGGAATGGGCATTCAGCTACGTGCCCATCCTGCCCGTGGTCGGTATGGCGATGAACCAGGGTGCGACCATCGAGGGCGCGGGCTGGGTCAATCTGCGCGGGATGAAACAAGGCTGGAATTCGCCACCACCGCAGGAAATCCATTCTTTCAAGACGTTCATGGAAATTTTCTACACCCAGTACAAATGGCAGATCAGCGGTTTTTACAACACGCTGATGAACAACTACGGCGCGCTCGGCAACGTCTGTCCCAGCCCGTTGTTCTCCTCCATGGTCGAAGGTTGCATGGAGAGTGGCCGCGACATGACCGATGGCGGCGCGCAATACCATATCGTGGCACCGATGATGTGCGGCATCACCAACGCCATCAACGCGCTCTACGCAATCGACAAGATGGTGTACGACCCGGCTACCGCCGTTACCACTTTGCCTGAACTGTTGCAGGCGCTGTGGAACAACTGGGGCGAGGATATGCAGGAGCCGTTCCAGAATGTGCTGGCCGGCCCGGCGCGCGCGGAAGACAACGCCGCGCGCTACAAGGAGCTGCGCCAGGTCGCGCTGTCGCTGCCTAAATTCGGTCGCGGCAACAGCCCCGAACTGAAGGCGTTCGGGGCTGAGGTGGTGGCCCATTGCGTGCAGATCATCCGCGACGGCATCGACCATCCGCTGCCGCCTATCGCCAAAGGTTACGAAGCGCTGAAGAAAAAATACGGCACCCCGGACAAGCCGTTCGCCTTTACCGTCACTCCCGGTGTCGGCACTTTCGAGGACAACCTGGGGCTGGGCGTGGGCATGGCCGCATCGGCTGACGGACGCTTGGCCGGTGAGACCATCGCCGACGATTTCAGCCCTGCACCCAGCCCGTGCGACATGCCGCCGGAGACGCAGCAGTACAACATCTTCGAAGCGCTGAAGGACTGGAACGTGCCCTCGATCAACATCGGGCTTGCCAACGCCGCGCCGGTGGACGTGAACATCCACGAGGATTTCCCGCTCGACGATCTGAAGGAAGTCATCCGGCAATTCGCGGGCGGCAAGATCGGCTCCAACTTGCTCACCGTAACCACCGGCGATCCTGAAACTTATTTGAACGCACAGACGTTACCCGAGAAATACGATCTGGTTCGCGTGCGCCAGGGCGGCTGGAGCGAGTTCTACATGGCCATGTTCCCGCAACATCAGCAGTACATTATCCGGCGACCCTACTTTGGCAGCGGGAAGAAATAAACCTAAAACACGTAATTGAGCCACGGATGAACACGGATAAGCATCACTTTATCCAGCGAATCGTGAGTAGCGCTTCTCGCGCAACGCACGGTTTTATCGGTGTTAATCCGTGGCTAACTAAGGTTTTGGAATCAATGGAACATGCCGTTACCCAATTTAGAAAATAAAGGACACCCATGAATACATTTTTCCGCTCGCTGATTTTCTGTTTGTGCCTGCCGTTTGCGGTCAGCGCACAGACCATGCCGCCGCTCAACAACAACGCATGGAACCTCGTGTTCGTGCAAAGTTTTGAGCCTTCTGCGAAGACCAACAATCTTTCTGCCCAAGGTTTTAATCACGCGCTCCAGTTCGGGCAACTGCTCAACACCATCACCGCAGGCAAAAGCGGCGAGTTCAGGCAGATATTTTCTTTCGCCGCCAACTCCAGCCCGCAGGACATGACCTCGATCCAAAGCATAGAGCCGTTTGCCGTGCTGAATAACCGTGGCATGTCGCACAAACTGGTCGATAGCGGCGGCATCTCCACTTACAACTCGCCCGCGTATATCGTCAATGGCATTCTGGGCAACCAGCCGCGCGGCAACTACATCTTGTCCATGCCCGCCGCCATGATTAACAGTACCATCGCGGCGTTGAGCGATCCGACCGCGCCCGTAACCGGCATCACGCCGGGAAATTTCAACCAGTACCTCGTGTTCTCGGTCGAAAATGGCAGGACGAGCGTTGTTGTGTATGACGACGGTATCAAACCGGCGACCAGTTTCCCCGAGTTGCACCTGAAGACTGGCGCGAACTATTCCTGCCCGCAAAAGCCGGTCACCTTCAGCGCAAAGTTGCCGAAGTCCTCGAAGTTCAAATTCAACACGAATCAAACCGTATATTTCGTCCGCCACGTGGAAGCCCATCCCAACGCCATGCCCGAAAACGGCAACTTCGTGTGCCAAGGTGAATGGCGCGCCATCGGGGCGAATGCGATGTTGCTCAAAAAGATGGGCGGTAGCGTGAACAATATTCTCACCACGAACCCCGCAGATTTGATCGGCTGCGACAGCCGTTGCTCCTATGTCCGGCCATCGCTCACGATTTCTCCTTTCGCCATCCAGCACAAGCAAAACTTGACGCTGGCCGCATTCCAGTGGAACGATGCGCCCACCTTGGCGGCCAGCCTGTTCACCCAAAACACGCCCTATTCCAGCGCGGCGTTTAACAACGCCACCACGCTGGTGGCTTGGGAACACGGCAACATCGAAAACGCGATCCAATATTTGTTTGGGACGCTTTACGAAAACCCCAAAGCCGAACAAAAAATCCCGGCATGGTCGTTTACCGATTACGACACCATCTGGATTCTCAAAACCGACGACAAAGGCGACATCACGTTCAGCAATAGCTGCGAAGGCATAGACAGCGAAACGCTGCCCAGCACCTGCCCGGCGTTTCCGGTCGAGGCAAAGTAGCGGAGCTGCTCCAGTATTTGAAAGTTGCTTATCAGGACAACCAGATTAAGGTGTCCCCATGACAAAGCAAGAATAGCCAAATAGATCAAACACGCGACACAACTCAAAAAGGAAAAACAAAAATGGAAAATGTTACCAGCGCCGTTTCTAAAACCGTCCAGGAATATCTGCTGACCGTCCAACAAGCAGTGAATCAAATTACCGATCCTGGCACCGGCAAACCCGTGCAGATACCCGACTTCCAAAACCTGTACGAAGCTGCCGGACAATTGGATTCCACCGAGCACCCGGAAGACTGCATGTGCATCATCCAGACCTTGCTGGGGCGGGCAAGCAGCGTAGATTTCGATGTGCCGTCTCCGACCTATCAAGTGAGCTTCCCTCTCGATCACCACTTGCACGCCAACATGGGATTGGAGTGGTACTGGGTAGGCTGCCACATGAACGT
>JAGVNQ010000099.1 GCA_020053195.1 Sideroxydans sp. | reverse complement strand
CTTATACGTATCTGTGTTGTTGATCCTAGAAAACTCAGTTGAGCCGATTGTAGGTGCGAATTTATTCGCACATTTAACGAGTTATGTGCGAATAAATTCGCACCTACAACAGTGGTATATCTCAATGAATTTGCATTGCATTCACTTTCAACTGAGTTTTCTAGGTTGATATTAAAAAAACGCAGTTGACCATTGAGCGTCCGAATTCAATCTCCTGAATCAAAGGTATGGCGGGTCACACCCGCCGTTGCAGAAGCGTACCGAAGCGTTGCTTTCTCATTGGTTGGGCAAAGCGTAGCGTGCCGCAACCTGTTTGTGCGGTGAACGTTGGGCACGCTGCGTTTTGCCCAATCTACAAAAGTGCGAGGTTCATGGATAGGGTGTGCTCCACTCATATCATCCAGCGCCGCACCCGAAAGGGTGGACCCCAAAAAATGGTCGTTCAGCTTGAGTCGGAAAACTTGGCTCAGGCGGGTTTGGCTGTTGGAGACTTCGCGCAGCACAGCTGCGCCGTTGGCGATGTCCACGCCACCCTGCGTGCTCCAGCCATCGGCATTGTTGAAGCTGCCGTTGGTGAGAATAGGATTAGTCGTGAAGGCGGTTTGCATCTGGGTATTGAGCGCATTAGCAAACACGGCTGCCGTTGGCAGGGTCACCCAAGTTGAGGTGGTATTACCGACGTAGAAAGGCGCGCCTTGGGTTTGTAACACCGCCATATCCACCGCATCGGGCAAGCGTCGCTCGCCGGGGATAAGGTATTGGCTCATCACATCATTCTCCGCCGCCGCGTGTAACAAGCCCGCAACGTGACCCAGCTCGTGGATTAACACAGTGAGCAGATCGAGCTTGTTTGAGGCCTCACTGGTTGAGTTCGCCGCGAACACCGTCGCCTGCACAGTCGCTTGAAACTCCGACGGGTCGGCGGGCGTGGCATCCACATACCAGCCCCAGCCTGCGCCTAGAGTGTCGAATGTGATGACGTTGTTTGCCGTCTGCCCCGCCATGCCGAAAGGCAAATCGGCGATGGCAAAAGTGGCGCGATTTAACACCGCCGCCGATGCGCCCGCGTCCAGCCAGTATTGGCGGGCTTGGGGTAACAGGATGTTGATTTGCGCCAGCGTGAGGGCGGGGATGTCGGTGAGGTTGCCTTCGGCGGTGACATATTGCGGAGTCACTAGCGGGGCATTGCGCAGCTCGATCAGGCTGTGCGCTTCATCAATACCAAGCGCAAAGCGGATGCGATCCATTCTGGCTACATCTTCTACACGCCCTGGAGTACCGTCGGGCAGATAACCATCAGTTAGAAACTTCGGCGCATTGGGGTCATGGCTACGAATCTGCTCGAATAATGCCCTTGCTTTTCGCAGCCCAACTTTTTCGTCAATGATGATGCCCTGCTCAAACTCAAACACCCAGCGTTTTTCGAGGTTTGCTTCGACGTACATAGCGGCGCGTTCCAGCACTCGCAAAGCCTCATCCTCCTTCCCCGCTTTGACGAATACCAGCTTCGAGTCGATAAAGGCAGGCAGTCCGTCTTTGCTGAGTCCGCGCCCTTCTACGCCAATGATGTTGAGCTTGTTTGCGAGATTGTCAAAAACAACCACCGCGTATTCCCACCGAGACCCATCACTTGCCACCAACCTGCCCGCCACATTCTCTTCGTGTTTGAGCCATTTCTGCCATTCATCTGGATTCATTAAACCCGCTTGGCTCTGGGAGCCCGCTGGAATCAGGAATGTGCCTTCACGCTTATCCTCACGTATTAAGTATTTTTCCAGTTCTAATCTACTTAAGAAAGGCTGCTCATCAGTTAATTGGGTGAGCTTGCCTCTTACCGTAAACTCCAGCCCATTGCCGTTTTTGTTGTGTACCCACACCCCGTGTTCGCCCACGTAGTAAGTATGAAAATCCTCCACTTCCAAGTTATAAACAGGCAATTTCAAGAAGAAAGAATCGGCATCTTCTCCCTCTTCAAAATCTTCATACTCTATAAACTTCTCAAAGTCTTTAAGTGCAGGGACTTCTGTCGCTACCAAGCGGTGGTTCATATAATCCCAAAGGGCACCAGGATAGGCAGTTGAAATGTCATGACAGGGAACCCAGCCTACGCCAGGCTGGTCGCTAATGTAAATGTTCCTTGTTTTATACACATCCCTTTGACGATCATCACAAAGTTCTAATTGATGGTCTCCAGACCAAACTCCCCTCACGTCTTTTGCCGCAGTCCAACCTTGACCAACCACCCAGAAAGGGTGATTCATAGTGGTGACAATGGGATGTGCCTGTTGTCGCTGTAAGATTGGTTGACTTTCGTCAGTAAAGTACATCACCTCAATCACCCGCTCTGGCGCATGCGCAAAAGTCTGCGTAACCCGTTTATACGCCTGCTCACCTTCACCACTTTCCGGCTTGGAAAGAACCAAATCGTCGACCTTGATTTGCTCAATCGGCACCAGCCCTTCTTTGGTATGCACCAATGTACCTGCGGCAAAACAAGCCCCGCCGTATTCAAACCATTTCAATGTCTCATCAACCGGCTTGGTGACTTCCTTCAGGATTTTCGCTTGTAATACGCTCCCATACCCGGTCAATTCGTTAGTCAGCTTTTCAACACTGGGGCGCACAAATGCTTCGCGCAAGGTGGCGGCCAGCGACTTGTCGTAAAGCGATGCGGCGGCACTGTCCATCAATATTTGGGCGAGTTTTTCTGCTTGTTCGATTTGGGCTTTTACGGTTAGTTTTTTGTCTATCATCCCGTCGAGCTTGTCGATTTCGCTGCGGTACCATTCGGCGGCTTCCGCTATGGTTTTGGATTTTGCCTTGAGCGTGGTCGTGAGCAGTTTTCCCGCATACCAAACGCCGTTCTGCGCGTCGATTGTGGGCAGAACGCTGTCGCTCAGTTCGACCTTGTTACTCAGTTTCTTTGATGCGAGCAATTCGACTGCCGAGGTGATTTCGTCGGTCGTTCTGGTGGTGATCAGTCGTTTGGAATTGGCGGTAGCGAGACCGGTCACTTCACCGATTTTTTCCAGCATATTTTCGAGCAGCGCGGGGGCTTGTTGATAAACCTGATTCCGGTTCGCTACAGTGCTCATCGCATTCCTTTCGTGGTTGTTTGTTTTGTACAGTAACTTATTTTCTTTTGCTGCGCGCGCTGGTTGCTCGGTGCGGCGAATCATTATTTGATCTGGCAGAAATGTGTTTCATTCCCGGTTTGACAGGTTTTTACGCGCCCTTCCCATGCAGGCGGGGGTGGGGCTTAACGCAGCAAAACTTAATTTGTGCCGGATCAACTTTAAAGCCGCAGTTGAGGGTTTGTAGGTGCGAATTTATTCGCACGCTCGAAGAGTTATGTGCGAATGAATTCGCACCTACATTGGTTGCGTAACGCAATGAATCATCACAGATTCCACCATCAACTTCGGCTCTAGGATCAATAGAGATGCCCGGAAGAAGGCTGGCGCATCACATCCCGTTTAAAGTTTTGATAAAGCGAATGCAATTTGGCGAACATCGCGCCGGGTTGGCCGTTGCCTACGGGTTGGCCGTCTAGCGTGGTGATGGCGAGCACTTCGCGCGTGGAGGAGGTGAGCAGCAACTCGTCGGTGGCAAACACTTCGGCCTTAGAAATACGCCGCACTTCATGCGGAATACCGTTGGCAGCGGCTAGTTCGAGAATCACGTCGTAGGTGATGCCGGGCAGCATCAGGTTGTCTTTGGGCGGTGCGAGCAAGGTGCCGTTCTTCACCACAAAAATATTGCTCGCCGCGCCTTCGGTGAGGAAGGCATCGTCGCGGATCAGGATAGCTTCGGCGCAGCCCGCTTCAACCGCAGCTTGGCGCAACAACACATTGGGCAACAACGCGATAGCTTTGATGTCGCAGCGCAGCCAGCGGTTGTCGGCGACAGTGATGCAGGCGACTCCGCTTTGCAATAATTCGGCGGGCGGCACAGTCAGCGGGTTGCTCAGCACAAATACAGTGGGCGGCACGGGCGGATTCGGGAATGCGTGGTCGCGTTTGGCCACGCCGCGCGTGATATGCAGGTAGAGATATTGATCTTCGGGTGCGTTGCAGCGGATCAGTTCGTCGAGAATGGCGATCCATTCGCTTTCGCTGTGCGGGTTGGTCAGCTTGATGCCGTCCAGGCTGTGTTGCAGGCGCTTGAGGTGTTCCGCCAAGCGGAAGGCGCGGCGCGAATAGACCGGGATCACTTCATACACGCCGTCGCCGAAGATGAAGCCCCGGTCCAGCACCGGGACTTTCGCTTCATCGATGGGCATATAAGCGCCGTTGAAATACACCGTCATGACTGGCTCCTTATTCGAAGAGCAATCGTATCGCATCCACGCCGCGAGAGAACACATTTGCCAGCAATACGCCTTCCTGCGCCACCACCGGCAAATCCAGATACGGTTCTCCGTTCAGCGAAAGGTGTAACGTGCCCAAACGTTGCCCGGCATTGACAGGGGCGATCAGCGGCTGTTTGGTTTCCAGCTTGGCGCGCAACTGGCTGCGCTGGCCGACCGGAACGGTCACATAACAGTCTTCGCGGAAGCCGATTTCCGCTTGCGCTTCGGTGCCTTTCCACAAGCGCAGACTGCTCACCGGCTGGTCGGCGCGATACAGCAA
Source organism: Sideroxydans sp. (assembly GCA_020053195.1). GTDB lineage: Bacteria > Pseudomonadota > Gammaproteobacteria > Burkholderiales > Gallionellaceae > Sideroxyarcus. The sequence goes on along the minus strand of JAGVNQ010000099.1, from coordinate 12,979 downwards.
CACCGACTCGTATTCCATGAACCCGAAGTTGATCAGACGCTGGCTTTCCGAGCTGCGCAGGTTTTCTTTTTCCGCGCCCAGCACCACCGAAATCAGGCGGCGGTTATCGCGCTTGGCCGTTGCGATCAGCGAATAGCCGGTTTCTTCGGAATAAGCCGTTTGCATGCCGTCCACATACGGATCCAGCCACAACAGGCGGTTGCGGTTGAACTGGTTGATGCCGTTGTATTTGAATTCGCGCTGGGCGTACAGCGGATAATAATCCGGGAAGTCGCGCACTAGCGCGGCAGCCAGCAAAGCCAGATCGCGCGCGCTGCTGTATTGGCCTTCCTCCGACACCCCCGTGGCATTGGTGAATCGGGTGTTGCTCAAGCCCAGCCGTTTCGCCTCGTTGTTCATCAGGTCGGCGAACGCCATCTCGTGGTTGGCGATAGCTTCGGCCAGCACCCGCGCCGCATCGTTGGCGGATTGCACGATCAGTCCGCGCAGCAATTCTTCCACTTTCACCTCTTTGCCCACTTCCAGAAACATGCGCGTTTCTTCATTTTGCAAACGCAGGGCGTAAGCGGTGGGCGCGAGATGCTGGCCCGGCGAAAGTTTGCCCTGTTGCAGCGCGCCGAACACCACGTAAGCCGTCATCAGCTTGGCCAGCGAGCCGGGCGCAACGCGTTCGTCGGCATTGTTTGCGGCCAGCATCTGGCGGCTGCTGTAGTCATACAGCGCAAAGTTTTTGGCGGCCAGTTGCGGTGCGGGCGGCGTGGTTTGCGCGGTGGCGAGCAGAGGCGACAGGCACAACAGGAATATAAATACAGATTTCATGTCGTCTTGGAGATAAGAAGGGGCGCGATTATAGCAAGCGCGCTTTGGCAAACGAAAGGCTAGGGCAGGTATAGGCCTCGCGGGCGAATATATAGGCCGCCGTCTAGTCCATTTGGCATATTGTTTTGCAGCGGGCAAAGGAGAAAAATTCAGCCATCGGAAATAAATCATTTATTCAGGAGACAGCCATGCGATACGCCAGCGAAAGCAATGTGCAATTGACCAACCGGATGCTCGAATACAAAAGTGGCGTACCCAGTGTCGCCGCCGTCAGTCTGGACTTCGACGAAGTGGCGGAATCGCACGTCGTACTGTTCAGCCGCCTGCTGCACTATCTGCGCGGCGAATCGGAATGTATCGACGGCGAATTTTCCGAGCACCTGCAACCGTGCGAATTGGGCAGATGGTTGCTGGACGAAGGCGAAGAATGCTTCGGCAAGTTGCAGGCCTTCCTCCACCTGCGCGAAATCCACGAACAGTTTCACCGCGACGCGGAAGCCGTTCTGGCGCACCTGCATGCGGGAAGTTGGGTGGCCGCCGAACAAACCTGCAAGCGCGAACTGTCGTTATCGTTGCGGCGCGTGCTGGTGGCCCTCACCGAAATGAATCACGTGGTGAACCAGCAGGATGCGGTAGCGCCGGTGGTGAACTGAACAACTGGATTGAACCGTTTTTTTGCTTTAATCGTTTGAACTTCTTGTTGCATCTCTGAAATTCCTCCTCCTCCGTCGGGTCAGGCAGTCAGCTGCCAACCCGACATTTTTTTGCCACCTCGCGCAAAGCCAGCACCCACAGGGTGCAAGAACCTCTTCGAGGTAAATACGCCATTCTCCATCGAGTGCATGAGCTAGATGCCCTATCCATGCGCTTCTTCATCAGGGTCAGTTGTTGGGGCGTTTCGCCAGTTTGCGTTGCAGGGTGCGGCGGTGCATGTTGAGGACGCGGGCGGTGACGGTGATGTTGTCGTCGTTTTCGCGCAGCACGCGCTGGATGTGTTCCCATTCCAGACGGCCTATCGACGCGGGTTGCGCTTCCAGCGGGACATCGGTGGTGGCATTGTGGCCGAAGGCGGCGACGATTTCGTCGGCGTTGGCGGGTTTGGACAGGTATTGCGTCGCGCCTAGTTTGATCGCCTCCACCGCCGTGGCGATGCTGGCGTAGCCGGTCAGAATCACGATGCGCGTGGCGGGGTCCAGTTCGTGCAGGGTTTGCACCAGCACCAGGCCGGACGCGCCGTTCATTTTCAGGTCGATCACCGCGTATTCTGGCGGATTGGCGCGCGCCAGCGGCAGCGCGGTTTCCACGCTGTTGGCGGTGGTCACCGCAAAGCCGCGCTTGGTCATGGCGCGCGCCAACACTTCCCTGAACGTGTCATCGTCGTCCACCAGCAGCATGGAGGGGGTGTCGTTGCCCGGTTGTGTCATGTCGCAATACCTTTGATCGGCAGTCTCACTTCGGTGGTTGCGCCGCCGCCTTCGCGGTTGGACAAACGCACGCTGCCGCCCAAGCGTTCCAGTGTGGCATTTGCCAAAAACAAGCCCAAGCCGCGCCCTTCCTGTTTGGTGGTAAAAAATGCCGAGCCGGCGCGCGCGGCGGCTTCCGGCGTGAGCCCCGGCCCGTGGTCGCGTATTTCCAGCATGATGTTGGTATCGTTCCAGTCCAGCAGAATGTCCATTTCGTGCGGCGAGGCATCGGCGGCGTTGTTGAGCAGATTCAACAGCGCGGCGCGCAAGGCGGGGTCGGCGCGCAATTGCGGCGCGGGTTGCTCGCCGGAAATTTGATAGCGGTAATGCACGGTGGGGCGCAACAATTGCCATTCATCCAGCACGCCGTGCACAAAGGCTTCCACCGGCAGCATGTCGGGCGTTTCCTGTGCATGCTGGATCAACGTATTGAGGATGCGTTTGCAGGCTCGTACCTGATCGTCGAGGATGCCCAGGCTACTTTGCAATTCTTCCGGCGTGGGCGTGTCGTGGCGCAACTCGCCGATCACCACCGACATGGTGGCAAGCGGCGTGCCCAACTCATGCGCCGCGCCTGCGGCCAGCGTGCCCAGCGATACGATACGTTCGTTGCGCAAAGTTTCCTCGCGGATGCGGTTGAGTTGCGCATCGCGGCTGCGCACCGCACGCGCCATCTCCACCACGAAATAGGCGATGACCACCGCGCTGATAACGAAGCCCAGCCACATGCCAAGCACATGCGTGTTGAACGCATCGCTCAACGGCGTTGCCGTGGCCTCCGCTACGGCGGACTCGGGGCGGGTGATGCAGTAATCGGAAGTGGCGGCGAGAGGTTGTATCAAATGCTGGCTGTGATCCATGGGCGCGGCTGCCTGCTGGTGCTGCGCGTGCGCATCGCCAGTCGGCAACGGCACATGCCACACCATCAGCAAGCTGTAGCAGGACAGTGTGAGCGCGGCCATGCCCCAAGTGAAGCGGCGCGGCAGCGTGGCGGCGGCGATCACCAGCGGCAGCAGATAAATGGACACGAACGGGTTGGTCGAGCCGCCGCCGTAATACAGCAACACCGTGAGCACCAGCACATCCATGCTCAATTGCAAAAACAATTCCAGATTGCCCACCGGAAAATCCAGCGACAGCCGCCACCAGGTCAGCACGTTCGCCAGCGTCAGAAAACACACCGCGCCCAGCATCGGTATCCAGGCGAAGTCGGCACTGAGAAAACGGTGAACCAGAATCAGCGTGGCGAACTGCGCGAGGATGGCAATGCAGCGCAACAGAAAGAGGCGGCGCAAATGCGAGTGACCGGTTTGGGCGGCGAGCAGGGAGGAATTCATGGGCGGATTCTAACAAAGCCCCGCCACTGCTGGGGTGCGACAAAATGCCGCATTTACATCAATGGGGAAATCCCTAACATGCAACCCTGAATTTTTTGCGGACGGAAAACCGTCCGGTTGTTTCTTTTGATAACTCAAACAAACTGGGGGCATGATGAAATTTGAACGCAATGCAAAAAGGCTGGCGGAACTGGGCATCGCGATGACCGCGATCGCGGCATTGATCGCGGGATGCGGCGGGGGCGGCAGTTCTTCGTCAGGCGGAAGTACGACCACTACTTTGTCCGGTGTTGTGGCAGACGGTTATCTTTCCGGCGTGAAAGTTTGTCTGGATAAAAACAGCAACGGTGTGTGCGATGCAGGTGAACCCTCCGCGACAACAGACACTAATGGCGCCTACACCATTGCCGGCTTGGCTTCCGGTGATGCGGCGTTATACCCATTGGTAGCCGAAGTGCCGGCAACGTCTGTGGATAAGGATACCGGCTTGGCAGTTGGTCAGGCGTTTACCCTGAACGCGTCCGCAGGCAATTCCTTCGTGAGTCCTCTCTCCACCTTGGTGAATGAGAAGATCGCGGCAGGTGCAACATCTGCCTCTGCCGTCGCTTCTGTCACTCAAGCATTGGGGTTCAATCCGGCTAGTGCGGTAGCCAGCGCAGTGAGCGTTACCAACGACTATGTTGCGGGTAAGGGTGGCGCTACCGATCAGAACGACTTCTACTTCCGTGCGCATGAGGCAGCCAAGGTGGTCGCTGTAGTGATGAAACAAGGCAAAGCATCGCTGGGTTCCAGTTCGGCCAGCACCGACAGGGCGACCTTGAGCGTATTGTTGGGGCAGGCAGAAGCTACGTTGCAAAACCAGGCGGCCAGCAATGCGGCTGCGACGGCCACCATGTTCTCATCTGCTCTGGTGAATGCAAGCAGCGTTCCGGGCACCAGTACTTTGAAGTCGTTGATTGCCGCCAATAATGCCAATGCGGGCAATGCGACCCAGCCTGTGACCATCAATTTCGATGTGCTGAATGGTGCTGGCGTATCCATCGGGACAACTGGCTGTGCGGCGAGTTCGCTGACGTTGGGCACAGCGGGTTCTGTTGGCTCACTGAAAGATTTGCGTTTCTATGTTTCCAACGTGGCGCTGATTGATGCTAGTGGCAATTACGCACCCGTGGTGATGACACAGAACGCCAATCAGGATACAAATGTCGCTTTGATGGATTTCGAGGATGCCACCAATACTTGTAATGTAGGCAATTCAGCAACCTACACCGCCATTCAAGGTAATGTCGCCCCGGGAACCTATGTCGGTATCGCTTTCGATATCGGCGTACCGGGAAAGCTGAACCACACTTCTGTCACGGATGCGGCAACACCGGCTCCGCTGCAGAATCTGGCGCTGAATTGGTCATGGCAGTCCGGGCGCAAATTCACCAAAATCGAATTCATACGGAATGCGAGCGCGGTGGTGACGGGTTCTATCACCGGAAATATACTTGACGTGACAGCCGTAACATCGGGCACGTTGGCGGTTGGACAGAGCTTGTCCGGCATCGGAATTTCCGGAACTACCATTAGCGCATTGGGCACCGGCACTGGCGGAGTGGGTACCTATACCTTGAATAAAACATATGCTGCACCCGTTGCGAGTACAACTGTCTCCGCTGATAACAGTGTGACGATGGTTCACTTGGGGGCGACCGACTGCAAAGCCAACCCGGTGAATGGCGATGTGATTAACGGTTGTGGTAGCCCGAACCGTATGCATGTGATGTTCGCCAGCTTTAATCCGGCATCGCAAAATATTGCGCTGGATTTGGGGGCACTGTTCGGTGGCCTCGACCTGACAGGATCGAAGACCTGGATGTCGGCCAAACCGGGCGGCATGATGATGGCGGGCAGCGCGGCCTATTACTTCGGCAAGCTGCAAATTAATTCCGTCACCGGATTGCCGATCAACGACGGTGCGGCACAGACCATGTTTGTTGTGAAGCCCTGATTCGGTTTTCTGTAGCGTGTATCGGTGGATGCCGCCGCTTCGTTCAGCAAGTTGCTGATGGGGCGGCGGTTTCATTTTGGAAGGAGTAGAGAATGAAAAGAAGCAAATTGTGGGGTTTCGCTGCCGCCGTTCTTGTGGTGGCTGTCGCCGGTTATTTCCTTACACTTAAGGTGAAGCAGGAAAAACAAGCTGAGTGGAAATGGTCGTTGCCGCCCGGTTTTCCCCAACCCAGAGTTCCGGCGGACAACCCGATGTCGGAAGCTAAATTCCAGTTGGGTCGCCATCTGTTCTTTGACACGCGCTTGTCCGGCAATGGCACCATGGGTTGCGGTTCCTGCCATTTGCAGAAACTGGCTTTTACCGATGGCAGACCTGTTGCGGTGGGTTCGACCGGGGATATAACGGCGCGCGGTTCGATGAGCATCGTCAATTGCGCCTACTACCCGACGCTGACTTGGGCTAATCCCTCTCAAGTTACGCTGGAGATACAGGCGGCAGTGCCGATGTTCGTGGAAAATCTGGCGGTGGAATTGGGTATCACTGACAATAACAAGGCCGAGGTGCTGGCGCGTTTTCAGAACGATGCCGACTACCAGCAACGTTTCGAGGACGCTTTTCCGGGTGAGGCGCAGCCCATCAACTTCACGAACATCATCAAGGCCATCTCAACCTTCGAGCGCGGCGTGATCTCCGGCAACTCGCGTTACGATCAGGCAATGGCGGGCAAGCTCAAGCTGACCGATGCCGAAGAACGCGGGCGCAAGCTGTTCTTTAGTGAACAGGCGCAATGTTCCACTTGCCATAGCGGTTTCAATTTCTCGGATCAAACGGTGTCTGCGGGGACGACCTGGACAGAAACGCCTTTCCACAATACCGGCCTCTACAATGTGGATGGCAAGGGCGCTTACCCGGATTCCAACCCCGGCGTGATTGCCGTGTTGTCACAGGATGCGACGAACAAGGGCAAATTCCGCGTTCCATCTTTGCGCAACATTGCGCTGACAGCGCCATATATGCACGATGGGTCTGTTGCCTCACTGGAAGAGGCGCTGAAGAATTATGCGGCGCATGGACGCAACATTGTTTCCGGGCCGGACAAGGGCGATGGCCGCAAGAATCCGTTCAAGGATGCGCGTCTCAACAAGATCAAGTTGAGTAAGGCCGAGCAGGAAGATGTCATTGCCTTCCTTGGCGCGTTGACGGATGAGACCCTGTTGACTGACCCGCGCTTCGCCGATCCGTTCCAGACAGCATCGCGCTGATACGTCTCTTTGTGCGTCGTCTCACCGTCCCCGCCTTTGGCGCGGACGGTGTTTTTTTCAGGATGGAAATGATTACTGCTTGGTGATGGTCTGCGAGATGGGGAAGCCGCTCATCGTGCCTGCGGGGTAATAGCCGGTCATGCAGACATCACCCATCATTCCTCCCGCCGTGCAGTCCCCATAAGATAATTGATTAATTTGATAAGTTGTCAACGCTGCCGTTGGATTCGTCAAGTTGATATAAATCGTGACAAAGGAGTTTCCTATTCCGCCAGCCGCAGGGTTGGTCGCGCTCGGGAAGCCGTAATACAAACCTTCCGAACCTGACGCAAAGCCGCCTTCGGCAAAGGTGTTGGTGGTGTTCAATGCAAACGTGGTGACCAGCAGTCCGCCCTGTCCGTCGCTCACCGCAGATAGCTGGTGTGAGAGCGTTACCCAAGGCATCGGGGTCAGCATGGATTCGGACAGGGAACCTTTCAGGTTGCTTACCGTGCCGGTCGTGGAATTGAAAGTGAACGATCCGGTAAAGATCGAGTTGTTGGGTTGCGTATCGGGTTCGTAAAAAGTTGTTGTGATGTTGTAGTTGGTCAACACGTCCGCCGCTGCGGAAGGCGAGCTATCACCGATGCTGTTGGTGGCGATCACCGAGAAGGAATAGCCCGTGCATGGGGTCGTGCAGGGCACGCTGATCGGCGATGCCGTGCCTGATGCCGCGATGCCGCTAGGGGTGGAGGTCACGCTATAACCGGTAATGGGGCTGCCGCCGCTGGAAGCCGAACCAATGAAGCTGACGATGACAGTGTCCTGGATATTGCCCACGGTGGCCGTGACTCCGGTGGGCGTTCCGGGAACCGTGATTGGCCCGGACCATGCGGCAATCGTTAAGGTCTGCGTCGCTTCGGGTGCGGCGTAGTTGTAGGCATCACCGGCTTGATTCGCGGCGATGGTGCAATCGCCCGCCGCAATATCGGTGACCAGCCCCGTGCTGCTGTTGACGGAACAGATGCTGGGTGTGGTGCTGCTGTAACTTACCGCCAGACCGGAACTGGCCGTGGCCGAGACGGTTGCATGGCCGTATAAGGTCAGTGCGGGTGCAGCACTAAAGCTGATGCTCTGGCTGATGTTGATAACTGAAATGCTTTGAGTCGTCTGTGCTGCCGGGGCGAATTGGGTGTTGCCGGATTGGTCGGCGGCGATGATGCAAGTACCCGCTGTGATGTCGGTGACCAAGCCGCTGACGGCATTCACCGTACAGACCGTTGGTGTGATGCTGCTGTAGCTCACCGCAAGGCCGGAGCTGGCAGTGGCAGAGACGGTTGCACTTGCGTATAAATTCAACGCGGGCGCAACGGCAAAGGTGATGCTCTGCGCATAGGCTTTGATGGCCGGTTCGCCGCGACCGCCGCAACCGCTCATCAACAGGGCTGCCAAAGCCGTTATCCCTAAACCCAGATTCAAAGTCGCGTGAGCGTGATGTTTGATGTGCATGATGTGTTGTTTTCGCATTCTAAAAGCGCAGGTTCAGCGCGGCATTCACCGAGCGTCCCATGCCGGGAACAACCACTCCCCACGGGATGCTGCCGCTGGACATGGACGCGCCCTGTCCGGTATATGCGCCGCCCAGCGGCAGCGCGTAGTGGCGGTTAAATACGTTCTCGATACCGAAGTCCAGTCGCGCCAGCTTCCACTCGTAGCTGCTGCGCAAGTTGAACAGGCTGTACCCGGTGGTTGGGATTTCGTTGCGGACTTGCGACACTTGCGTTTTGGCGGCGACCACTTGCATTTCGGCAGTGTTGCTCCAGGCATCCTGTTTTTGCACCACGGCCAGTTTCAGGTTTAGCGGCATGATGTTGTAGAGATTGTCGCCTGTGGTTTTGTTTTCGCCGCGCACATAATTCAGCACACCGGATGCGGTGAAGCTGCCGTAATCGGCGCTGGTTGCAATGCGTTTTTGCGCCGACAGATCCAGTCCGTACAGGCGGGCGGACTGGTTCACATATTGCAGAATCAAAAAGCCGCTGGTGGCAACCACGTTGGAGGCGCTGCACTGACTGAAGTCGCAACGCCGCGCATCAATGTAGTCCTGCACATGGGTGTAATACGCCGTGGCTTTCACGCCCCATTGTTCGCGCCCGGCATCGTGCCAGTCGCCGCTGGCGCTGAGGGTGCTGGCCACTTCCGGCTTCAGGTCAACGTTGCCGATATAGCCATTGCCGTCGCCGACAAAATTGTTCATCAGCGCCGCCATCGGCTGGGTTGACCAAGGGTAGCGCTGGTACAGATTGGGCGAGTGGCTCTTGCGCGCGAAGCCTGCCTCCAAGGTCTGTGTTGCATCCGGGGTGTAACGCGCCAACGCGGTCATGTCCCAGTTGTGGTCGGTGTGCTGATGCTCCTGCGCATTGAAAGTGGCGGCATCCACCGCCCAGATTGCCGCCGCGTTATAGCCTTGCACTGCGCCCGCGTCCGCTTTGACGGTGTCGCTGCGAATGCCGATCTGGCTGAGCCAATCGTCATTCCAGTAAGTTTCCCATTCGCCGAACACATCCATTCGGTCGCGTGTGCCGAAGTCCACGTTCCAGTAAGTATTCGGCCCCATCATCCCGCCCGCCTGCGGCCACCAGTCGTTCAGCGTGTATTGCTGGTATTCGATGCCCGCTCGCAGGATGTCGCGTTCGGAAAGCACGATATTGCCTTGTCCGTTCAGGCCGGTGGTTCGGGCTTGGGTCAGCATGGGCATGCCGAGTGTGCCGTAAGAAAATCGGTCCGGCCCCATATTCATGGCGTGATCGGTCTGCTGGTCGTACAGGCGCGCTTCCAGTACACCCCATTGATATTGCCCGGTGTAGCTCAGGTTGACCTGCGTGCTGTCATTGCCGGTCATGTCCATGCGCTGGTTGGGAAAACCTTCGAAGGCGAGATGTTGCTTGCCGACATTGAGTTGCAGTAAATGCTCGGCCTGTTTATACGCCAGACCGAAATTCTGGTTACTGGAGTTGTAGGCGGAGGAGCCGACCTCGTTGCCGTCAAGCCACGGGCCACCCGCAGCGCCCGATCCGGCTGGCTTGAAGTCGCCTCCTGCTGTGTAGTTGTTGGCTTTTGCGCTGGATGCGCTGACTGAAAAATGCAGGTTTTCCGTGGCGAGTGATGCCGCAACATTGCCGCCGCGCGCTTGGCCGTTGCTGCGATAAAACACCCCAGCTTGTCCTTTGCGCAAGGTTTGTTCATCGGATTTTGTGAACTCGGGCGCTATGGACTTCATCTGTATCGTGCCGCCAATGCTGTCGCCGCCCACGCTGACCGGGGTGATCCCGGCAAACACCGTGGCGCTGCCGACCTGCGTCGGGTCGATATAGGATAGCGCAGAGTTCATGTGGTTGGGGCAGGCGGCTACCAAGTCCATGCCGTCCACCTGCACGCGGATGCGGTCATCCGCCAGGCCGTGAATGGCTGGAAGGCTGGAGACACCGCCCGCGCCGTACAGGCTCACGCCGGGGATGTCCTGCAACAGGCGCGCGCTGTCGCTGGTCGCGGCACGTTGCGCGGACAATTCCGCCTTGTTCGGGCCGGGCGCGCCCTGTGTCGAGTCGGCGGATTTGGTGGCGGTAACCACGACCGTATCCAGTTCTGCCTCTTGGGAAATCGCCTCAAGCGGAATGGCGATCAGCGCCGCCACGATGAATTTCAATGGAAATTTGATGATTGTCGTCCGGTAATCAATGATGATTGCTTAATCATTCTGTTATAGATTGCTGCGCATACAGGCTTCAAAGCGAAGCGCGCGGATTTTACTATGTTTGGCTTTGGTGGCGTTCTTTTGAGGAAAGGTGCGGCAAAATGTCGCAGGTTGGGCGCGTCGAAAATTTATACAATCAATTGCGGGTTTCCTGCTGGATAACTCGTGGTGACGATGCAATGAATGATCGTTTTGTGGGTGATGCATGGGTGAAAACTTTGATAATCGGTCGGAGAAATCAGGCTAAAATAACGCGCCACTTCGCAAGTTGTGGCGCATTTTTATTCAGGAGATGGAAATGAAAAGAATTCTGGGTTTGTTGGCGATGTTGGTTGCGGTTCAGGCGAATGCGGGCGAAGTGACGGTGAGCGATGCGTGGTCGCGTGCCACCGCACCGGGACAGGATGCGGGGATGGTGCAGTTGGTCGTCACCAGCAAGCAGGCGGCGAAGCTGGTCGGCGTATCCAGCAAAGATGCGAAAACAGCCGAGCTGCACAGTATGGTGCACGAGAACGGCGTGATGAAAATGCGTCAGGTTGATGCGATTGATCTGGCGGCTGGAAAGGCTGTGGATTTGGGGCAAGCGGGTTATCACGTGATGTTGATCGGTTTGAAGCAGCCGCTCAAGGCGGGAGAAAAAACCGAAATCACATTGACGGTGCGTCTGGCCAACGGCAAAGAAGAGCAGGTCAAAGTGAATGCTGAAATTAAACCGCTGGCCGAGCCTGCCCAGCACCAGCAAATGAAAATGCATCACTAACATTTGAAACCGGAGGTTCGCATGCTGCGCAAACTGATCTGTGTGTTGAGTCTGTTGTTGGCGGGAAATGCCTGTGCGAGTGCGAACGATGTGATGGTGGAAAAAGTCTGGATGCGCGAGAGCGTGCCGGATCAAACCTCGATCACGGTGCAGTTGAATTTATACACCACCAAGCCGTCGCGCCTGTTGTCGGTGAGCAGTCCGCTGGCGACATCGGGTGAGATTCAAGCGGTGGTGATGCAGCAAGGCAAGATGCAGACGCGCACCGTGGATAGCTTGAAGCTGGATGCGCATAGCAGCGTCATCTTCGGCACGCGCGGCGTATATCTGACGCTGGTCGGGCTGAAGCAGCCGCTGCTCACGGGTGATCGCGTGCCGGTCACGCTGGTGGTCGAAGTGGCTGGCAAGGCGCAGACGGTCAACGTCGAGGCCGAGGTCAAGGCGCTGGAATTGAGCTACGGACATTACAACAATCCGAACGCGAAAGACCATCAGTAAGGAAGCGTTAACTTCTGCGCAAACGGGCGGCTGCATGCCGCCCGTTTCGTTTTAGGTTGCGGTAGAATGCGCGCAGAATTTTTCAGGATTAAATCATGCCACTGACCCCCGCCACCGCCGCACAAAAAGCCCGTACTCTTTCCGAAGCGCTGCCGTATATCCAGCGCTTCTTCGATAAAACCATCGTCATCAAATACGGCGGCAACGCCATGACCGACCCCAAGCTGCAGGAAGGTTTTGCGCGCGATGTGGTGTTGCTCAAGCTGGTCGGCATGAATCCCGTGGTGGTGCATGGCGGCGGCCCGCAGATCAACGAGATGCTGCAAAAAGTCGGCAAGAAGGGCGAGTTTATCCAGGGCATGCGCGTCACCGACGAAGAGACCATGGACGTGGTCGAAATGGTGCTGGGCAAGGTCAACAAAGACATCGTCAACCTCATCAACCGCTACGGCGGCAAGGCGGTGGGACTGACCGGGCAGGATGGCGGTTTCATTCGCGCCATCAAACTGCTGCTGGAAAGCAACGACGAGCCGGGCAAGATGCTGGACATTGGTCTGGTCGGCGACATCAACAAGATTGATCCGGCCATCATCACTTTCCTTGATTCCGGCGACTTCATTCCGGTCATCGCGCCCATCGGCGTGTCGCCCGATGGCGAGACCTTGAACATCAACGCCGACGTGGTGGCGGGCAAGTTGGCGGAAGTGTTGCATGCCGAGAAACTGGTGTTGCTGACCAATACGCCCGGAGTGCTGGACAAGAACGGCAACCTGCTCACCGGCCTCACGCCCAAGCAGATCGACGACTTGGTCACCGACGGCACACTGTCCGGCGGCATGCTGCCCAAGATCAGTTCGGCGCTGGATGCCGCGCGCGGCGGCGTGCGTTCGGTACACATTATCGACGGGCGCGTGGAGCATGCATTGCTGCTGGAAATCCTGACCGATGAAGGGGTGGGCACGCTCATCAAGAGCAAGTGAACGAGCGCGTCTGGATCTTCGATCTCGATAACACGCTGCACGACGCGACACCGCACATCTTCCCGCATATCAACCGCAGCATGACCGCCTATCTGCAAGAACACTTGCAGTTGAGCGAAGACGCAGCGAAT
>JAGVNQ010000325.1 GCA_020053195.1 Sideroxydans sp. | reverse complement strand
GCCGTGGTTGGAATAACAGCAGTGGGTAACGTCACCGTTACCCCAGACAAAAAGTGTGGTCCACGGGTTTGAGCAGAACCAGGTCATGGATTAATAAGGCGCTGGTTCGAGTGCTTTCACTTTGTCCTTGAATCCAGCCAGCCTCGGATCGTCGGGGTTCTTTTCCAGTGCCCTGAGTAGGGTGAGTCTGAGTGCTATATTAGGCACGTCATACGCATAACCACCTTCGCTCAGCGCCAGCATCAATAGTCTTTCATATTCCTCATTCGTGAATGAGTTTTCATTCAGGGCTGCTTCATAATACCAAGTGCTCTCACCATATTTCTGAAAAAACCAGGTAAGGTCTCTGGGGTCGCGGGTCGGGGTGGGCACTTGAAAATTAAAAACGTCACGATCAACGACCCATCCCTGTTGGCCATCTTTTTTCACTTTATAGCAATCGAGGGTTTTGCCAGCATAAGGATCCACGTACTCATCGGACTCTTCATACTGCGGGTTTTCACTCTTTGGCTTATCCGGCATCGGAATTGTCACGCATTTTTCGCGCTTTTCCAGTACTTCAACCAACATGCCGCCGTGAATAATCCCAATATATTCCTCACTTTTTTCTACTGGATTTTTGTAGATACCAAAGTCGTGTTGAGCAATTGCGCGCTTCTCATCCGTAGTAAAGTCATTTTCTGGAAGTGGGCCTAAAGCAGCATCCAGATTTATCCGGGGGAAGGGAGTTGGTGTGCCTGAATCTGCGGCTGGCGAAGCTGCAACAGCTACACTTGAAGGCACGGGTGCGGGAGCTATGGTTTGTGCGCTTGGCGCATCAGGAGACGGTATTTCCGCAAAGTAACCAGTTGCAAATCCAAATCCAAGAATAGCCGCGATGAGAATGATCGCTAATATGATCCCTTTATTCATAATGCCCCCCGAGGACAAAAATTGTTTTGTGTGTCTGATAAAAGCCTACAGGCTACCTGTATATTCCGCAAGTCAGAATCACTTGGAACCCTTGGAACGGTACGCAACAGCCGCTTTGCCATTGCACTTGCGGAAACATGATCGCCAGTGGCTTCATATATCTGGGCAAGACGCGCCATCGAGGTCAGGTGTTGCGGGTAAGCCGAGAGAAGAGTTGAGTAGAGGGGAAAGGCACTCTGATAATCCGCGCTGAAGAAATACATGTGTGCTGATTTTTTGTAGGTGTCCATGTCGCGCATAAAAAATACAGCCTTCTCTAACGCGGGTTTCATGGCGACCGTATCTCGATCTAGAAATTCAACTTCTCCAAGGGTTAGCCAAGCCTCCGCATTTTCGGGATTGGCTTTCAGCGCCACTTTCAATTCAACACGAGCCGAATTTTGCTCTCCCAGAATCAGGTGTTTTATTCCGTGGCGGAGATGCAAGTCGGAAGCGATCCAAGCGCCAGTTAGAAAGATGATGAGAATTGCTACCACTACTTGCCCAGCGCCAATCGCAACGGGCATGGTGGTTTGCCGTATCCACCGGCGCGGCATTGCTGCCGCGAGAAATATGGCGATCAGAACTGCTCCCGTTCCTGAACTAATGACCACGGTATAGAGGCTCTTAATTAATAGAAAAGCCAAGCCGGCTCTTAATGGGTGGTGCAAGGGTCGGCATAATCTGAACCCGTACCATAAAAATAGTCCTCCCAATACAAGCCCGCCAATTCCGAGCTCCAACCCGAGAGAGAGCAGAAGATTATGCACATCTCTGGCCGATGCGGTGTGGGCACCAAACCATGCGACGGCTACGGGAAAATGCGAAAAGATGTTTTGTACTGTCTCGATATAGTGGTTGGATAACTGCCCTGCACCAACACCAAGCAGCGGGTGCGCAATGAATACCGCAAATCCAGTAATAGACAGAAATATCCGGCCAAGTATTGCACTGGGAAAAAAGACTGCAACGCCAATGCAAGCAACTCCCAACAGAAGCCATGGCCACAAACGGCGACCGCACGCCAGCCAGAAAAAATATGCAGCGATCAGGAAGATAGCCCCCTTGTTTTTTGTTAATACCAGCCCGATCAGAAGTACAACAATGCCAGCAAGCAATATGGCTTTCTGCCGCTTTACCCGGGTTAAACGCATGAAGTACAGACTGCAAAATACACCGCAGCCGAGGAGAGTAGCGAGAAACTCGGAATTGCCAAGAGTGCCAGTCCAGCGCCCCTCTGGGTCAAACGCACTGTAATGCAAGGGCAAAGCTTTGATGAGTGTCAGGAACTGAATGAGTCCAGCCGTAATAATGCCGCCCATCAGTAATCTGGTGGTTTGCCGTTGGATGTTGAGCAGAAAAAGAAAAAGGATGACTGCGGAAAAGGTAACGCCAGTATTTAGATACGATAGCCAAGGACTGACAGAGAATGCACCCGAAACAAATGACAGAGCACACCACGCAACGATGCCGAGCTGCACTCCCCGTTGCGGCAGCCATAGTTGCGCGCGCAAGAAAAGAATGATTGCCATGCCTGCCGATAACAGAGCTAGCGCCCCGATTTTCGGTAAAAAATGTCCTTGAACCAGCGCATTGCTATGCACGAAAAAGGGTAGCAGCACGAGCAGAATAGCCCAGCGCAAGTTTAAAACCCGTTTAGCGGCTACCGGGATAGAAAAGTGAGTGGATTGATACAACACTTGGATAGATCGTTTGTGTTCTGGCTGTGGGTACTCGCATGGCCATGGTCGGAATAGTCCTTCCTGACTTCGAGATGAAGGTGATTCTGTTTAAACTTGCTCTGCTTGAACTCTGCGTTTGTAAATAAGCGCGCCAAGACGGTGTCTTGGGTCACCACCTCTCCGGCACGTACTTTAGGCTCTCTAACGTGAATATATTTCGACATGATCGACTCGCCGGATGCAAGTCGATGGCGAACAAGCACCGTCCCCTCAAAGTCCCAATATGAAACAAATTCAACAATCCCTGCACCGATTGGATAAACGGGTTCGGAGGGAGCCCCCGCCAGATCCGTTCCCGTGTGGAGATGACGGACGCGAAATGAAGTGCGTCCAGCTCCAAAGTGGCTTACCACGCGGGAGGCAAGTGTCCGATATTTTGATTGAAGTTCGCTGTGAAAAGGGGGCTGCCAAGTAGTGACGACAGGCGGTTCGAGTGCTCGAATCTTTGTGATTTCAATTGAAATTGAGTTAGGGGACTCGATGACGAAATGCTCCCCATCTGCACTGACTTGCACCAAGGTGTTCGAGTAAAAAAACGGGCGATCAGAGATAAATGCCCGATATGCGCCAATGCCCAATCCGGTAATCGGAGTTGAGTTTTGCGCGGGGATGAACCTGTAGTCCGGTTTCGCATTACTCCTGAAAATTAACTCTCCCCCATTAACCTGTAAGCTTGAAACGTGCTCTTTGATGATTTTTCCGCGATCCTTAATCGTGATTCGATAGAAAGTTCCTGTGGCATCGGGGGATGCCAGTTCGATTGCCAGCACCTCGGTGCTTGTTGTGCACAGAAAAAGCCAAATGAAGGCAGCTCGGATAATCATTTTTTGTCGCGAAAATTATTTTTGGTCATCAAGCACCCCTCGGCAATTATGAATAATATTGGAGCGCAATATTGGGCTTCAGTAATTTTCTACTGGTTGTGCCTAACCGCCGCCGCACACTCGCCGATCAAATCCCATCCGCACCGGCGGTTCAAGCAGTCTGGGTGGCTGTAACCCGGCTACACCGGTTCGCCTTCTTCATCCAGATAAAACTCGTTCAGCGCGCGTTCTACTTCGGCCATGTGGGTGAGCACCGGGCCGCCGCCCATCATGATGCCGATGGCGCAGACTTCCATGATTTCATCCAGCGTCACGCCCGCGTGTTTGCAGGCGCGCACGTGCAGCGCGATGCAGTAATGGCATTGCTGGGTGAGCGCCATGCCCAGCGCGATGCGCTCTTTTTCTTTTTTATCCAACACGCCCGGCAGCATGGCTTCGGCCATGAATGCCTGAATTTTTCCCATGAGTTTTGGGCGGTGTTCCGTGAGGAGTTGTAAACCCCGGTGCGCGTGTTCTAGCACTTTGCGTTCGCTGTCTGAGCCTTTGGCTTTGTTTGTCATTTCTGCTGTTCCATTCAATAAAAACGTTTTAATGCGCGCGGCGGATGGCTTCCGCACTTTCTTGGATCAAATCCCACCCGCGATAAACCATGCCGCTGTACATCTGCACCAGCGCGGCACCCGCCTGCATTTTTTCCAGCGCGTGTTCGCCTTTCAAAATGCCGCCCACGCCGATGATGGGTAGCGCTCCGTTTAATTCGGCGGCGAGTTGGCGGATGACGGCGGTGGATTTTTCGCGCACGGGTGCGCCGCTGAGGCCGCCGGTTTCGTTGCCGTGCGGCAATCCTTCTACGCCTTCGCGCGACAGTGTGGTGTTGGTGGCGATCACGCCGTCGATGTGATGTTTGATGAGTAACGCGGCGATGTTTCTGATTTGATCTGAGTCGAGGTCGGGTGCGATTTTTACTGCCAGCGGCACATATTTGCCGTGTTGCTGCGCCAGTTTTTCCTGTTCCGCTTTCAGTTGACCGAGCAGCGCGTCGAGTTCGTCGCCGCCTTGCAACTGGCGCAAGTTTTTGGTGTTGGGCGAGGAGATGTTGATAGCGACGTAGCTGGCGTGGGCGTACACCTTGCGCAGGCCGATCAGGTAATCGTCCGCCGCTTTTTCGATGGGGGTATCGGCGTTTTTGCCGATGTTGATGCCGAGAATGCCTTTGAAGTTGGCGCGTTTGACGTTCTCGACCAGCGCATCCACGCCGTCGTTGTTGAAGCCCATGCGGTTGATGATGGCCTGTGCCTGCTGCAGGCGGAACATGCGTGGTTTGGGATTGCCCGGTTGTGCGCGCGGGGTGACCGTGCCGATTTCGATGAAGCCGAAACCGAGCGCGGCCAGCGCGTTGATGTATGCGCCGTTTTTGTCCAGACCGGCGGCAAGGCCGACGGGATTGGGGAAGGTGATTCCCATCACCGTGCGCGGGTCGTGTTCCGGGCGTTTTATTACTAGACACAACGTGCCCAGACAATGCGCGGTGTTCAGCGCGCGGAGTGTGGCGTGGTGGGCGGTCTCGGGGTCGAGGGCGAACAGGGCGGGGCGTAGCAGTTGGAACATCTAACTATCTTTCTTGGTAACGACGGGAATGGGGAACGGTTTTTTCTTGAACACTTCGCCGCGCGGTTTTCCGCGCCAGTGTTCGGCGACAACATCGCCGAGCTGCAAACAGAGCAGGCCGAATAGCGCGAGCCAAGCCATCAGTTGCCACGACGACGCGGCAAAATACAGCGCGCCGCCGCTTGCATCATAAACCGCCAACGCAATCACGCCGACCACGATGCCCGAGGCCGCGCCCAACAACACCCGGCTCCAGTCGCCTTGCGCCAGTCCTGCAAACAGATGGCTTTCGTGCCAGAAAATTTGCAGCGCGAGAAGAAGCAACAACGGCGACAGCCACAACAGCCAGCCCAAATAATTGCCCCAGATCGTGCCGCACAATAATCCGCCCAATGCCGCCAGTAGCAGAAGGTAAGCGGCGGCTTCGGCGGGCAAAGCGGGCAGCGCGAAGAAACGTTTCTGCAAGCGTAATAAACCCGCCAACCACAAACGCGCAATCAACACGGCGGGCAACAGCAGACTGCCGCCCAGCGCGGACAGCAGCAATGCGGCGGCGCTGTCGGCGGGTGAAACCCACGCGCCCGCGAATAGGTTCAGATAAGCGAGCAGCAAACAAACCACCGCGCCCGCCACGCCGCTCCACAACAGGTAAGTAAGCTGGGCGCGCAACAGGCTGTGCCGGGTGCGGCGGAAAGTGAGGGTGTCCAGCAACAGGGAGAACACGAGCAGCGCGAGAAAGGCGAAAAGCGCGGGCAACCAGAACGCGCCCTCAATAGGCGCGGGAGTCTCCCATTCCCTTCCGGCCAGCAACAGCGCCAGCGGCGGCAACAGCAACAGCGTAACGACAAAAATAGCGAGACGGGTTTTCATGGCTGCACCTCCGGGGTAATTGTTTGCCACTGGCCGTCGCGCAAACCTTGCAGCGGCTGGAAGCGGCTCTTGTATGCCATCTTGCGGCTGCCTGCGATCCAGTAGCCGAGGTACAGATATGGCAGATTCAACTTGCGGCACAATTCGATCTGCCACAACACGTTATAAGTGCCGAAGCTCGCGCGCGGCACGTCTGGATCGTAAAAGGTGTAGACCGCCGACAGACCATCTTGCAGCACATCCACCACGCTCACCATGCGCAGCAGGTCACCCTCGCGGAATTCCACCAGCATGGTATCGACATGGCTTTGCAGCAGGAAACTTTGGTATTGCTCGGGATCGCTGTCGTCCATGCCGCCGTCGCGGTGGCGCGCTTGCTGGTAGCGGCGGTACAACTCGAAATATTCCGGCTTGTCTTGCAATGTATGCAGTGTGGCCTTCAACTCATAGTGCTGCTTGCAACTGCGGCGCTGCGAGCGGGAGGTTTGAAAATCCGCGACCACCACGCGCGCTGGAACACATTCTTGGCAGTAGTCGCAACGCGGACGGTAAGTGAACGTGCCGCTGCGGCGAAAGCCGTGGCGCACCAGTTCGGAATACACCGGCGTGGTGATGAACTGGCTGGGCGTGGCCACCTGCGAACGCGCTTCCCGCCCTTCCAAATAACTGCACGGGTAAGGCGCGGTCAGATAGAAGTGCAGCGTGGAAAGCGGAATGTCGTTGAGCAGGCTCATGGCGGAACGGAGCTAAGGGATGGGGCGGAGTTTACCAAGACTGGCGCGAAGCGGATAAACCTTAACAGGCTTGTTGCCCGCAGATTACGCAGATTCAACAACAAATAATCCCGTTTTTAAAATGCCATGCCTCGGAAAGCCGCATGGATAGGTGATCTACATCAATTGCATCGCGCGGATCGTTTATTCATGCGCTTCCTCGGGCAGTGTGTTTTTCAAAAAACCAAAACCCCTCCCAACCTCCCCTTGTCAGGGGAGGAGCCGAGCCTGCTCTCCCCCTGACAAGGGGGGAGGGGGCAGGGTCGAATGAATTTATTGAGTTAAGGGCATCTCTAAAAATTCGTCACACCGGCGAAGGCCGGTGTCCAGTTAATCAAACAGACAGTGCAACGCACTGACAAAAAAGCATTTTAATTAAACCCGCTGGATTCCGGCCTGCGCCGGAATGACGGAATTTGAATTTATAGAGATGCCCTTAATACAGGCCTTCATCGAATTGCCAGTCGCCGACGGGTTGCTGGTAAATCAACGCTTGCAGGCGCGTAATAAATTCGCTGCGCGGAATTTCGCGCGCGCCCAGCGTGGCCAGATGCGGGGTGTGCATCTGGCAGTCGATCATGCCGAAATCCCATCTTTTGAGTTGCGCGGAAAGATGCGCCAGCGCGATTTTGGATGCGTCGGTGCGAAGGCTGAACATGGATTCGCCGTAGAACATTCTGCCCAGCGCCATGCCATACAGCCCGCCCACTAGCTCGCCGTCCATCCAGGTTTCCACCGAATGTCCGTAGCCCATTTTGTGCAGTTCGCAATAGGCGGCGACCATTTCTTCCACAATCCACGTGCCACTCGCACCCTCGCGCGGGGCGGCGCAGGCGCGCATCACTTGCTCGAACGCGGTATCGGTGCGCACTTCGTAGTGGCCGTTGCGCAAGGTTTTGCGCAACGAATGCGAGATTTTAATTTCGGACGGAAACAGCACCATACGCGGGTCGGGACTCCACCACAGGATGGGGTCGCCCTCGCTGAACCACGGGAATATGCCGTGGCGATAGGCATCCAGCAAACGCGCCGGGGAAAGATCGCCGCCTGCGGCCAGCAGGCCGTTGGGGTAGGCCAGCGCTTGTTGCAGGGGCGGGAACGGGGTGTGATTTTGCAGCAGCGGGATCATCAGGCTGAGGTAAAAAAGTATATAGGCCGTTGTAGTTGTAGGCAGGTGCTGCAAATTATGTTTATATTACGCCTGTTAACGGGCATGGCGCTCCTGGAGGTTAGCGTGGTACTGGGATTGTTTGGGAAAAAATCGGATCACCCGCTGGCTGATATGAAGTCGGTGCAGCATGTTTTGGATGATATTCCCAGAACCGATTCGTTCAAGGCCTTGCAGGAACTGGGCGACTGGGTCGAGGCGCTGCGCGAGGAAGCGGGAAATTTCAAGCTGGATCACCAATGGGCGGTATTGCGTTTATTGGATCAAACCGCGCAGAACCACGTGCGCAAACTGCTGTTCGATTATTTCTCTGTCCATTCCCTCGCGCAGTTTCAGGAAAACCGTTTGTGGACTTCGCTGGAAAGATATTTGACCCAAAGCGAACATTGCCACTTTGATGTATTGACCCGCTATATCAGCGGGGGCAAAGGCGCTTCATCCATCAAACAGGATTTACCCCTGCTGTGCGCGCGCGGCATCGCGGCGAACACCGGGCGGCTCAAGCTGGCGGCGGCGCGATATACCCTGGTCGAGCCTTGGCTGTGGAATCATCTGGCCGGATATTACAACCTCGCCGAATCGCAAAACTTCCAACACGAAGCGGTATCTTTGTATCCCGGGGTGAATACCACGGTGGCGCAGGAATTCGCGGTGCTCATGGTTTGGTACGGTTCCAGCGCCGGGACGTTGAGCCCGTTGCAGGAACATATCACCGAGCGAATTTTTGCCTATTTGGGCAAGGGGCTGCAAATCAGCAACGGCTACAACGCCATGAGCTTGTATATTTTCGATCTGGCGCAACCCACGCCGCCCATGCGCCTCACCGGCGAGACCACGCTGCACCCCACGCTGCGCTTCTTCGATGCGGAGGCCATGAAGCAGCAACTGGAAAGCATGACCAGAACGCTGGACAAAGGCATCTTGCCGGAAGGTCTCAACCTGTATGGGGCCAAATACGAATCGGAGTTGCTGGGCGACTTCGCCCAACGGCTGCTGAAAAGTCTCGCTTTACCCCCGCCCATGCGCCGCAACACGCGCCACAAGATCAATGTGAACATGAAAGTGGTCAGCGGCTTTTCCAAAATGCTGGACAAGACCGACATCGGGCTGAATTTCGGCTCGGAGGAGGGCATGATCTGGGACGCGGAAGACATCAGTGCCACCGGCTTCCGCACCGTGATACCGCTGCCGCGCGCGGACGGCATCAAAATCGGCACGTTGCTGGGCAGCAGGCCGGAAAGGGTGGAACATTGGGGGGCGGGTGTGGTGCGCCGTTTGAGCCGCGATGCGGAAGGTAACCTGCATGTGGGGGTCGAGATATTGAGCCACCGTTTTGTGGGGGTGCCGTTGCGCGACCAGTCCCAGTCGTTTACCGAGGGCGACTTGACCGGCCTCTATTTGAACCGCCCTTCGGATACCAGCGGCGAAGCGTGGTTATTGATGAAGCCGGGCGTTTATCTACCGACCCGCAGCTTGGCCATGCAGTTGAACAACAAAGACTACCTGCTGTTGCCGATGTCACTGGTCGAGCACGGCAGCGATTACGACCTCGCCCGCTATCGCATGATGGAACAGGATACGATTCACGAGGAATAGGCTTCCTGCGGTTACATCCTTTGTTTCAGCCACTGCGTAATCGCTTCGATTTCTTCCATACTCACCGTGTGCTGCATCGGATATTCGCGCCACTCCAGCGCATAGCCGCGTTGCAACAACTCTTCCGCTGAAGCTTTCCCCAAGACATAAGGCACGACCGGATCATGTTTGCCATGTGCCATGAAGATCGGCGTGGAGTGGGCATCTACAGCCGCTTCATCGTTCAGCGTTTCGGCCAGCGGCAGGTAAGTGGAAAACGCGAGAATTCCGCCTAACTTGTGTTTGCATCGCAAGCCGCTAAACAGCGCGATTGCGCCGCCCTGCGAAAATCCCGCCAGAAAAATATGATCCGCAGCGATGCCGCGCTCAAGCTCATGCGCGATCAATTTGTCCACTTCATGTTGCGAGGCGCGGATACCAGTTTCGTCCTGTGTGCCGCCAATATCGGCGCTGCGGATGTCGTACCACGCGGGCATGGCAAATCCGCCGTTGATGCTGACCGGACGTTTGGGCGCGTGCGGAAAAATGTAACGCACGGCTTGCGGCAAATTGATCTCGTCAACGATAGGCAAAAAATCGTCGCCGGAAGCACCCAGTCCGTGAAGCCAGATGACGCTGTACTGCGGATCGCGTCCGCTGAGCAGCATGATATGGGGAAGTAGATCGCTCATTTATAAACCTTTGTTAGCCACGGATTGACACGGATAAGGTTTTGCATTTGTAGGTGCGAATTCATTCGCACATAACTCCAAATTCGTGCGAATACCCATAGGGTGCAAGAACCTCTTCGAGGTAAATTCGCACCTACAAACACCTTGCTCTGCGGATTTAATGTTGGAACTGGTTGGGACAACAAATCGCCCATCAGTGAATATCCGTGTTCATCCGTGGCTAAATTGCTTTTCAGAATTACGGTTCAGGAATAATTTCGCGCAAGGACTGAAACAACTCGCGATAACTTTTGGGCGGTTTCGCCAATTCTTTTTCTTTGAGCGCGTTGCGGATCAAGGCGCGCAGGTGTTGCGCATCGGCTTCGGGGTGCGCCGCCAGCAATTCGGTGAGTGAGTCGGGTTCATCCAGCAAACGGTCGCGCCAGTGTTCGACCTGATGCAGCCACGCCGTGTGCTGGCGCGACGTGCCGTTCCACGCATCCAGCTTTGCCTGTATCGGCGCGGGATCGACATCGCGCATCAGGCGGCCTATGTATTGCAACTGGCGGTTGAGCGCGCCGAACTTGGTCATGCGCTTGTATTCCAGAATCGCTATCAGCAGATTCTCATCCAGATTCAAATCGCGCAGCTTCTCTTTGGACAGCTCGGTCAAGGTTTTGCCAAGGTCTTGCAGTCCCAGCATTTGTTTTTTGATTTTGGTCTTGCTGGGCGGCAGCTCTTCTTCCAGCTCGTCGTCGTGATGTCTTTGGCGGGTGTTCATGGGGTCGGTAAGGTTCAACAGATGTTGCTATGATAGCGCCTCCCGACGAACCAGCCTCCCGAATTTTATGAACTCCACCGTTTCAAAAGCCGCGCACAGCGCCGATTCGCTGCAACAACTCGCCGCTGACATCGTCAGTTACGCTCGCCAACAGGGCGCTTCCGCCAGTGCGACGGAAGTCTCGGAAGGCTTCGGCCAGACCGTCAGCGTGCGCCACGGCGCAGTCGAGACCATCGAATACAACCGCGACAAAGGCTTGAGCGTCAGCGTCTATCTCGGCCAAAAACGCGGCAACGCCAGCACCTCGGACTTTTCCCAACAAGCCGTGCGCGACACGGTGGATGCCGCGCTCAACATCGCGCGCTACACCGCCGAAGACGATTGCGCCGGATTGCCCGATGCCGACCAACTCGCCACCGAATTCCCCGACCTCGACCTGTATCACCCGTGGAAACTGAATGTGGAACAGGCCATCGAATTGGCGAGCGAATGCGAACAGGCCGCGTTTAGCGCCGACAAACGCATCAACAATTCCGAAGGCTGCACCATCAACGTCAACGAAGGCCGCTTCGTGCAGGCCAACAGCCTCGGCTTCGTCGGCGGCTATCCCAGCTCGCGCCACAGCGTCAGTTGTTCGGTAATCGCGGGCAAAGGCGACGGCATGCAGCGCGATTATTGGTACAGCACGGCGCGCAATGCCAGCGAGATTTTGAAAGTGGAAGAGATCGGCCGCATTGCCGCCGAACGCACCGTGCGCCGCCTTAAGGCGCGCAAAATGCCGACCACGCAATGTCCGGTGTTGTTTGAAGCGCCCGTCGCGGGCGGCCTGTTCGGCCATTTCGTCGGCGCGGTCAGCGGCGGCAGCCTGTACCGCAAATCCTCTTTTCTGCAAGACAGTCTCGACCAACAAATATTTTCCGACATCGTGCGTATCGACGACGTGCCCAACATCCCGCGCGGCTTGGGCAGCAGCGCTTTCGACGGCGAAGGCGTGTTTACCCGGCAGCGCGCCATCGTCGAAGCGGGCGTATTGCGCGGCTATTTCCTCGGCAGCTACAGCGCACGCAAACTCGGCATGCAAACCACCGGCAACGCGGGCGGCACGCACAACCTCATCGTGCAATCCGGCGAGCTCGATTTCGCCGGACTGCTGCGCAAAATGCAACGCGGACTGGTCGTCACCGAGCTGTTGGGGCACGGAGTCAACCAAGTAACCGGCGACTACTCGCGCGGCGCGGCGGGCTTCTGGGTCGAGCACGGCGAAATCCAATATCCCGTGGAAGAAATCACCATCGCCGGCAACCTCAAAGACATGTACAAAAACATCATCGCCATTGGCAACGACGTACTGGGGCAAAGCGCGCGCCAGTGCGGCTCGGTGCTGGTGGAGCGGATGGCGGTGGCGGGGAGTTAAGGCAAACTCTCCACTTGACCCGTCATTCCGGCGCAGGCCGGAATCCAACAAAAGCAAACAGCCCGCGAAGCGGACAAAACCTTTAATAGACCCGCTTCGCGGGAAATATTCAATCAACTGGATTCCGGCCT
>JAGVNQ010000144.1 GCA_020053195.1 Sideroxydans sp. | reverse complement strand
GCAGACGGTGATCGAAGAGTTGGAAACTTCCAACGAGGAAATGCAGGCGCTGAACGAAGAAGTGGTGGCCGCCAACGAAGAGC
The DNA here is from genome assembly GCA_020053195.1 of Sideroxydans sp. Classification (GTDB taxonomy): domain Bacteria; phylum Pseudomonadota; class Gammaproteobacteria; order Burkholderiales; family Gallionellaceae; genus Sideroxyarcus. The sequence continues at coordinate 8,006 of JAGVNQ010000144.1, read as the reverse complement.
TGCAATCTTCCAACGAGGAATTGGAAGCGGCCAACGAAGAGCTGCAATCCACCAACGAAGAACTGACCACGGTCAACGAGGAAGTGCAGGTGCGCTCGGTTGAACTGGCCGATTTGCTGAATGATCTGGAGAACATTCAGAACAGCGTCGGATTCCCCATCATGGTGTGCAATGCAGGGCTTGAGTTGACCCGATTCAACAGTCCGGCAGCGGTGTTGTTTTCGTTGTCTCCGGCTTCGGTCAAGCAGCCGCTGTTGAATATGCGCATGCCGGTGGGCATGAGAGATTTCACGGCGGCGGTCCACGAAGCCATCGCCAACGGCCGGGTGAGCGAAACCCATATCTTCTCCAACGAACGCCATTATTTGCTGCACGTTTCGCCTTACGAAACCAGGGTGCGCAGCGTTCAGGGCGCGATCATCGTGTTGCTGGATCATACCGAGCGGTTGATGGCGGAGCGCGAGGTGCGCAAGAACCGCGAGACCTTGCTGGCGATCATGAACAACTCGACCTCCATCATCGCGCTGAAAGATTTGGCCGGACGTTACGAATTCGTCAATCGCCAGTTCGAGAAATTCTTCGGCATGGAAGCGGGATACGTGTTGGGCAAGACCGACGCGCAAGTGATGTCGCGCAAAATTGCCGATGATTTCCGCACCAAAGAACTGGATGTGGTGCGCTTGCAAACTGCGCTGGAGTTTGACGATATGTTGGCGTTCACCTCGGGCCACGAACGCTTTTTGCGTTCGGTGCGTTTCCCGCTGCTGTCGGAAGACGGCGTGGTCTATAGCATCTGCACGCAGTCGGTGGATGTCACCGAACACAAACGCGCCGAAGATCAACTGCGCCTGGCCGCGCGCGTGTTCGACCGCGCGGGCGAAGGCATCGTGGTCACCGATGCCAACCAGAAAATTCTCACCATCAACAGCGCGTTTACCGACGTGACCGGTTACACCGCCGACGAGGTGTTGGGGCAAACACCAAAACTGCTGGCTTCCGATAAACAGAATGCACAGTTCTACGTCAACATGTGGGAGCATTTGCAGGCTCACGGTTGGTGGCAGGGCGAAATCTGGAACAAGCGCAAGTCGGGCGAGATTTACCCGGAGTGGCTCACCATCAATGTCGTGAATGGCCCGGATGGCAACGTGCTCAACTATGTCGGCATTTTCAGCGATATTTCCGTGGTCAAGGAATCGCAGCGCAAGGTCGAGTTTCTGGCCACCCACGACGATTTGACCGGGTTGCCCAACCGCGCGCTGTTCATGGACCGCTTGCGCCAGGCCATCGTGCATTCCGAGCGCAGCGAACAAACTTTTGCCGTGCTGTTCATCGACCTCGACAACTTCAAAGTCATCAACGATTCGCTGGGGCACGCGGCGGGCGACGAACTGCTCAAGGAAGTCGCAACACGCCTGCGCGAATGTGTGCGCGGCGGCGACACCGTGGCGCGTTTCGGCGGCGACGAATTTGCGCTGCTGATCGAGGAGGCGACGGTGGCCGAGGCCGAGATGGCCGCGCACCGCATCGCCGACGGTTTGTTGCGTCCTTATTCCATCGGCAGGCAGAACATTTATCCCAGCGCCAGCGTCGGCATCTGTCTGTATCCCAACGACGGGGTCGATCCCGAGACGCTGTTGAAAAATGCCGACAGCGCGATGTATCAGGCCAAGGACGGCGGCAAGCGCGCGCACCATTTCTTTACCGTCGAACTGAAACGCGCCGCCGATGAACGCCTCAAGCTGGAGACCGAATTGCGCGGCGCGATTGAGCGCGATGAACTGTTCCTGCTGTACCAGCCGCAAATTGATATTGCCAGCGGACACCTGATCGGTGTTGAGGCGCTGGCGCGCTGGCAGCATCCGGGAGAAGGCGTGATCTATCCCGCAAAGTTTATTCCGCTGGCCGAGAAGGCGGGCATCATCGACCGTCTGGGCGAATGGGTGGCCGCCACCGCGTGCAAACAAATGGCGCAGTGGGTCAAACAAGGCCACCCCATCCCGCGCGTTTCCATCAACGTGTCGTCGTACCAGTTCCGCCGCAGCAACGTGTCGGCCATGATGTTGCGCCTGCTCAGTCTGCACGGGCTGGATGCGGAGCATGTGATGCTGGAGCTGACCGAAAGCGCGCTGGCCGAGGATTTTGAACAGGTGCAACAGTTGTTGCAGGAACTCAAAGCGCTGGGCATCAAGTTGAGCATCGACGACTTCGGTACCGGTTATTCGTCGTTGTCGTATCTGCGCCGCCTGCCTATCCACGAATTAAAAATCGCCCAGCAATTTGTCACCGACATCGACCACAACACCGACGCGCAAGCCATCGCCAAAACCATATTGGTGATGGCGCAAGCCTTGGGCTTCAGCGTGGTGGCCGAAGGCATCGAAAATGCAGAACAATTGAAGGTGTTGCGCGACCACGGCTGCGACATCGGACAGGGCTATTTGTTCGCATATCCGTTAACATCCGGGGAATTGCTGGCGCGTTTTGGCAAGGATGCAATCTTGTGATTTGAAATAAAACCGGATAATTCATTTTGTAGGTGCGAATTCATTCGCACGAACACTGAGTTATGTGCGAATAAATTCGCACCTACAAAAACCGTTATCCGAAAGAATGAACAGAAAGTGAAACATGCCGCACCGTCATAACCCGAAACAAAATCTGCTGCTGTCCGTGTTGCGGGATGGTGAACTGATTGCGTTGCTGCCGCATTTGCAGGTGTTGCATTTCAAGGCGGGCACGACGCTGGCGCAATCCGGGCAGAGTCTGGAATTTGTTTATTTCCCCATCGACAGCGCGATTTCCCTGTTTTATCGCATGGAGAATGGCGAGTCCGCCGGGGTAGCGGTGATCGGCAACGAGGGTATGTTCAGCGTGGCGCAGGTGTTGGGCGGCGGCGCGATCCCGTATTGGGCGACGGTGGAAACTGCCGGCCACGTTTTTCAAATTGGCGTGGGGGCGCTGAAAAAACTGCTGGAAAAATCTCCCGCGCTGCGCGATGTTCTGCTGCTGTACGCGCAGGCTTCGCTCACGCAGATCGCGCAGTCGGTGGTGTGCGGGCGGCACCATTCGCTGCTGCAACAATTGAGCCAGCATTTGTTGCTCATCAACGACAAATCGCTGTCCGACGACTTTCGGTTAACCCACGAAGCCATCGCGCACATGCTGGGCATGCGCCGCGAGAGCATCACCGAGGCGGCGGGCGCATTGCGCGAGCAAGGGTTGATCGACTACAGCCGGGGGCACGTCAAAGTGCTGAAGCGCGCGGAACTGGAAAAAATATGCTGCGAGTGTTACGGTGTGGTTCAGGAGGAGTTCGCACGACTGTTGGGACGCGCTGGTTAGCGCGATCTTCCGCTCAGACGGACAGTGAGTGCAGGTATGCATAAATGAATAACCAATCAAACCGGTTGATCGACATCGCCTCGCGCGATGTCGTCTGTTTGTCTGCGGATGCCACGCTGGGCGACGCGGCGCGCCTCATGGCGCAGCGCCGCTTTTCCTGCGTCGTCATCGCCGACGCGGACAGCCGTCCGGTCGGCATCGTCACCGAGAGCAATATTCTGCAAGCGATGCGCGCCGGGTCTTCGCCCGACACCTCGTTGCACATCGGCATGTCATCTCCGGTGGTCGTCATGCCCGGCGATACGGATTGTCTGGACGCTTATCAAGCCTGCACGCGCGACGGCATACGCCATCTGGTGCTGGTGGATGACGGCGGCGCGGTGATCGGCGTGGTCAGCGAAACGGATTTCAGGATGCACCTGAATCTGGCGGCGCTGGCCGGACACCGTCTGGTGGTGGCCGTGGCCAGACGCACCATCCCCGCTTTGCCGCCCTACGCCAATTTGATGCAGGCGCTCGATTTGATGCAGGCGCAGCACGAAACTTGCGTGCTGGTGGTCGAGGGCGACAAACCCGCCGGCATCGTCACCGAGCGCGATGTGGTGAAGCTGTATGCGCGCGCGCCGGAAAGCGTCAGCGTGGCGCTGGCGGAAGTGATGACTGCGCCCGTGCTGACCATTCCCGGCGATGCCACGATCAATCAGGCGGCCGCGCAGATGCTGGCGCACAAAGTGCGCCATCTGGCGGTGGTGGATGCGGCGGGGCGCACGCTCGGTCTGGTCAGCGAGCACGATCTGACCCAGTCCATGGTGTCGGGACTGCTGGACGAAAAAATCGAAGTGGACGAAATACTGCTGCGCACCGTGGTGGATACCATCCCCGATCTGGTGTGGCTGAAAGATGTGGACGGGCGCTATCTGTCGTGCAACCGCCGTTTCGAGCTGTTGTTCGGGGCGAAAGAAGCGCAGATCGCCGGCAAAACGGATTACGATTTTGTGGGAAAAGAATTCGCCGATTCTTTCCGCGAACATGATCGCAGGGCGATGGCGCTGGACAAACAGGTCATTAACGAAGAATGGCTGACTTTCGCGGCGGGCGGTTATCACGGCTTGTTCGAAACCATCAAGACCCCGATGCGCGACAGCCAGGGCAAGCTGATCGGCGTGCTGGGTGTGGCGCGCGACATCACCGAGCGCGAGCGCATCAAACTCGCGCTGGCCGCGAGCGAACAAGAGTTCCGCACGCTGGCGGAGAATACGCCGGACAACGTGATCCGCTACGACAGGCAATGCCGCGTGAGCTATGTGAATCCGGCGATGGCGCGCACCATCGCCCCGGAATTTTTGCCGGTGGTGGGGAAGTTGCCGTTTGAAACCAACCCTGATTCCGAGCAGTTGCGCGGTCTGCAAGGCTTGGTCGTACAGGTCATGGAAAGCGGCGAGCGGCTGGAGGTGGAATTCGAGATATTGCACCCGGACCGCAGCCTGCATTGGCATCACGTGATTTTCGTGGCCGAACGCGACAACAACGGCGAGATTACCGGCGCGCTGGGCATAGGCCGCGACATCACCGAACGCAAACGTCTGGAAGATGCGCTGGCCGAAAACGAACTCAAATACCGCACGATGTTCACCTCGGCCAACGACGGCTTTTTCCTGCTGGACGAGCACGGCAAATTCATCGAATGCAATCCCAAAGGCGCGGACATGTACGGCTTGACGGTGGCGCAAGTCATCGGCCACTCGCCGCTGGAGTTTACGCCGGAGCGGCAACCGGACGGCAGGTTGTCGTCACAGGTATTTGTCGATAAGTTTGAACAAGTGCTGCGCGGCGTGTCGCAGTTGGTCGAATGGCAATCGTTGCGCGCCGACGGCACGCTGTTCGATGTCGAGATCACGCTGAACGGCATTACGCTGGGGGGCAAGCCATGCCTGCACGCGGTGGTGCGCGATGTCACCAGCCGCAAACAATCCATGCTGCAACTGGAAGAATACCGGCGGCGGCTGGAAGGGCTGGTGGTGGAAGAGTCCACTAAATTCCGCGCGCTGGTCGAACAGTCGCTGGTCGGCATTTACATCATTCAGGACGGCCTGTTCCGCTACGTCAATCCCGGTATGGTCAAAATGTTCGGCTATGAATCGGCGGACGGCATAGTGGATGTGGTTCCGCTGCGCCAGTTTATCCACGACGAGGATCAATCGCTGGTCGCGGAAAACATCCGCCGCCGTCTGGACGGCGAGGTGGGCGATTTGCGTTACAGCTTTACCGCGCACAAGCGCGACGGCTCGACTATCGTGGTCGATGTGCACGGGCGCAGAATCGAATATCAGGGTCGCCCGGCCATCATCGGCACGCTGGTGGACATCACCGAAATGCGGCGCAGCAAGGAAGAGCTGGAGCAGATGGTGTATGTGAAATCCGCCGAGCTGCGCCAGAGCGAAGAGTTGTTGCGCACGCTGATCGAGGCGATTCCCGATGCCATCGAATTCAAGGACGGTGAAGGGCGCTGGCTGGAATCCAATTCCGCCGCGCGCGCGGCTTTTGATTTGGATGTGTTGACCAGTCGCGGCAAGAGCGACGCGGAGTTGGCGGAGATGGCCGATACGCACAACAAGGCCGCGCTGCTGCAATGCGCGGCGACGGATCAACAAGCGTGGCAGGCGGGCGGCATGACGCGCTTGCAAGAAGTGATGCCCATGCCGAACGGCGACAAGCTGACTTTCGATGTGATTAAAGTACCGCTGTTCCAGGACGACGGCAGCCGCAAGGGGCTGGTCATCGTCGGGCGCGACATCAGCGAGCTGAAACGGGCGGAAGCGGGTTTGCGCATCGCGGCCAGCGTGTTCGACAACACGCAGGAGGCGATCACCATCACCGATGCCAACAACATCATCGTCGATGTCAATCCGGCGTTCACGCGCATCACCGGCTACAGCCGGAGCGAGGTGCTGGGCAAAAATCCCAAGATGCTCAGCTCCGGCCGGCAGGACCCGATGTTCTACGCCGAGATGTGGCGTTCGCTCAAAGAAAAACACGCGTGGCGCGGCGAAATCTGGAACCGGCGCAAGAACGGCGAGGTGTATGCCGAACTGCTTTCGATCTCGGCGATTTGCGACGATGCGGGCGAAGTGCAGCGCCACGTCGGCGTGTTTTCGGACATCACTTATTTCAAAGATCACGAAGCCGAATTGAGCCGCGCCGCCAACTACGATTTGCTCACCGGCGTGCCCAACCGCCGCCTGCTCGCCGACCGTTTGCGCCAGGCCATCGTGCATGCGCAGCGCGGCGGCAAAATGCTGGCCATCTGCTACATCGACCTCGACGGTTTTAAAACCGTGAACGATTTGTACGGGCACGGCACGGGCGATTTGTTGTTGATCGAAATCACCTTGCGCCTGCACGAAGTGTTGCGCGCGGGCGATACGCTGGCGCGCCTGGGCGGCGACGAATTTGTGGTGCTGTTTAACGACATCGGGCACGAGACCGAATGTTTCCAGATTCTGGAACGCATCATGCAGACCATTTCCGCGCCCATGCCAATCAGCGAGCACCATATCGTTGTGTCGGCCAGTATCGGCGTAACTTTCTATCCCAACGATAACGAGGACGGCGATACCCTGTTGCGCCACGCCGACCAGGCGATGTACGTCGCCAAGCAGACCGGCAAAAACCGCTACCACGCTTACGATGTGGTCAACGACCAACTGGTGCGTTCGCTGCGCGAATTCAGGTTGCGCATCCAGCGCGGTTTCGAGAACAACGAGTTTGAACTGTTTTACCAACCCAAGCTGGAACTGGCCACCAACAGCGTGGTCGGGGTCGAGGCGCTGATCCGCTGGAACCACCCCGAGCGCGGCTTGCTGCAACCCGCCGACTTCCTGCCGCTGATCGAAAATTCGGAAATCGAAACCCACCTCGGCATCTGGGTACTGGATACCGCGCTGGATCAACTGCACGCGTGGGAGCGCGCGGGCGTGTCGATGGAAGTCAGCATCAACATCGCCGCGCGCCATTTGCAATCGCCGGATTTCGTGGATGAATTGCAGCGCAAAATGGCGCAATACCCCAAACTGGAACACGGCAGATTGCAAATCGAAGTGCTGGAAACGGCGGCGCTGGAAGACATGGGGCAATCCTCCGCAGTGATTGAAGCCTGCCGCAAATTGGGCGTGACCTTCGCGCTGGACGATTTCGGCACGGGCTACTCTTCGCTGGTATATCTGCGCAAACTGTCCGCCGACACGCTCAAGATCGACCAGTCCTTCGTGCAAGATATGGCCACCAACGAAGCCGACCGCGCCATCGTGCAAGGCGTGATCGCGCTGGCCAAAACCTTTGGCCGCAAAACCGTGGCCGAAGGCATGGAAGACCCCGCGCTATTACAGACCCTCACCGACATGGGCTGCGGCTACGTGCAAGGCTACGGCATCGCCCACCCCATGCCCGCCAAGGATTTCATCGACTGGTACCGGCAACGCAACGCGAAGTTTTAAAGGCCACCTCTAAAAATCCAAACTTTAGTTGCGACATAACCTAAAGGTTAGTCTTCACTGAAACTTCGTTTCGTCGCAATACTGCGTTGCTCACAAAAAATTGCTCCTTACATATCAAATATATGCTGCGTCGCAATTTTTTGTTCGCGCCTTGTCTTGCTTAGAATT
>JAGVNQ010000304.1 GCA_020053195.1 Sideroxydans sp. | reverse complement strand
GGGTATAGGAAATGTTGGCGAGGTTGATGCCCCAGCGCACGCCCAGCGTGATGAGCAGGCCGGTCACACAGCCGATCAGCGTGAGTAACATGGATTCCATGGTGAACAGTTTCACCACGCCGCTGCGCTTGAGGCCGATGGCGCGCAGTGTGCCGATTTCGCGGGTGCGTTCGACCACGGTCATGCCCATGGAATTGGCCACGCTCATAATCACCACGGTGAGCACGATGCTGAAGATGAAGCCGAAGATCATGTCGAACATGCCGTGCACCTGGTTGTAAAAATCGGATAGTTCTTGCCAGGTTTGTATCTCGACATCAAATCCGGCAGCATTCAATTGGGCTTGTAGTTTGTCGCGCATGGACTCGGTCAAATTTTTATCATCCAGCAGAATCGTCAGCCGGTCGGCGCGGCCTTCCGCATCCAGCAGCGAGCGCGCCAGCGCCAACGAAACGAAAGCGAACTTGTCGTTGCTGCCCGCGTTGCCGGTGTTGAAGGTGTGGCCGACGGTGATGTCCAACGCGTTAGCCTGTCCGCTCAAAGTGTTCACCAGCACAGCCGCCTGATCGTTGACTTTCAGGTGCAACATCTCGACCAACCCTTCGCTCAACTCCACCACTTCGGCGCGATTCGGGTCCAGTATTTTTTTCACGTTGTCGTACATGCCGCTGGCTTTTTCAGCATCGGTCAGGATGTTTTGCTGCAAGCTTTCCATCGCCGACGGCTCTATGCCTTCGGCCATAAAAATGGTGCTGGCGCGACCGTTGCTGACCAAGCCGCTCATGCCCAAACGCGGTGAGATCAATTCGATATGCGGCTCGTCCTGCAACAGTTTGCTGATGGCCGACACCTCTTGCGCGGTGAGCATGTAACGCTCGGGGTCGAGCTTGCCTTCTTTACGCATCCCTTTCTTGCTCAGGGTGAGATGCCCCAGCAATTCGCCGTGTATGGATTGGCGCGCGAGGCCGTCATACACGTTGTGCGTGTAGCCTGCGAACAGCGTGATGGCGGAGAAACCCAGTGCGATGGCGAGCAAGGTCACCAGCGAACGGCGGCGGTTGCGCAACAGTCCGCGCAGGGCGAGTTTGAATGTATTTTTCATGCGGTCACCTCGTTTGCCGTCATTCCGGCGCAGGCCGGAATCCAGTTAATAAATAAACTCCCTTGCGCAGCAAGGACAAAACCCAACGGCATGTTGAATAACACCGCTGGATTCCCGCCTGCACCCGCAAGGGGTACGCCGTGGTTGTAAGGGGCTAAAGCCCCAACAACACACGCAGCGCGGGAATGACAGAGGATATTTTTCATGCGCCCACCTCATCACTTTCAATATTGCCGTCGCGCAATAAAATTTTTCTGTCCACGTGTTCCAGCAGACGCGGGTCGTGCGTGGTGAACACGAAGGTGACTTTGCGCGCGCGGTTCATTTCGCGCATTAGCTCCACCACCATGCGGCTGTTTTCGGAATCCAGATTGGCGGTCGGTTCGTCGGCGATCACCAGTTTTGGATTCACCACCAGCGCGCGCGCGATGGCCACGCGCTGGCGCTGACCGCCGCTCAATTTATCCGGCAAGGAATGCTTGAACCGTTCCAGCCCCACATCCACCAGCGCCGCCGCCGCGCGTTCGCGCGCCGAATGCTCGTCCACGTTTTGAATCTGCAACGGCAACATCACGTTTTCCAGCGCGGACAGCACGGGCACCAGATTGAAGTTCTGAAACACGAAGCCCAGCTTCTTGCTGCGAAAGTCGGTGAGTTCGTCGTCCGCCAGCAGATGCGTGTCCTGCCCGTCGAAAGTTACCTCGCCCGCCGTCGGCGTGTCGATCAGGCAGATGATGTTCATCAGCGTGGATTTGCCGCTGCCGGAAGGCCCCCACACCGCGAGGAATTCGCCCGCGTGGATGTCCAGCGAAATACTGTTCAGCGCATCAATCGTCGTCTCGCCCAGCATGAAGCGGCGTTTGATGTTGCGCAGTTTAAGAATGGGGGATTGCGTATCGCTCATGGTGTCCTCACTGCAAAAGAATGGATTGGGTGACTGTACCGTCACCCACATCGAACGCCGACTCGGTGAAATTCGGCGGGCCGAACAAAGGACGCGCATTATTGGAAAAACCGTATAACTCTTTCGGCTTGCCGACTAAATTCGTATCCAGTTTTTCGTTGTGATTATTGTCGGCAAAGGCGGTGATGGCGTATTTACCGGGTTTCAGGTCAGGGATGATGAATGTGGTTGCATCGCTGGTCGCCTCCGCCTTGAGCGCGAGCACGGTTTTATCCGACAAGAAATTCTCCGGCGAATTGAACAGCGCCACCATCAGCGTATGCCCGGCCAAACCCTCGCCATGAAAAACCATTTTCAATTCGCCCGCCTGACCGGCAAACGACAGCAGCAAAGCCGCCAAAAATGCGATGTGCTTCATGTTGCCTCCTGCGTTGATGACAGGAGGCACTTTAATGAAGCGTTTTTAAAATTGGGAGAGTTTTGCGACGAAATACGGAAATTGCGGAGCGAGTCGCGGATGGGTCGGGGTCAGGCTCCATGATGGGTTGGGGTCAGGCTCCATCACATATTTGTTCAGCACCGATAAACCGTTGCGAAGCGGTTGCAACACACGACCATTTTCCCTCTGCGTTGCGAGACCAGGTGATCGTTGTTCCGGCCACGCTCACCGGTCCGCCCACGATGGTGCAAACCAATTCACCAGTGCTGGTTGCCGGATCGTAGGTGATGGGGTCGGTCATCTGGCAGTTGGCCGTGAGGGGCGAAATACCCAACGATTCGGCTGTCCCGTAGCCAAACGTGGGCGTTGTGGCTGCATCATAAGACACTCGAAAGTCAAAATTTGCCCGGATGCTGGCAATTTCATGGTTGGCTGCGCCCCATTTGGCTTTGGCGATATAGTCCTGATAGGCCGGGATCGCCACCGCAGCCAGAATTCCGATGATCGCCACCACGATCATCAGTTCGATCAAAGTAAACCCTGTTTGAACCCGTTTCATACTGTAAATCCAATTGAACTGAGGACTGCATTGCAAGATATATAAATACCCATTATGGGTATAAGCAGATTTCGCGCCAAGAAAACGGATTAGCAATAAAAACACTGCGGGCGCGGCACATGCCAAGAAAAACCCCACCCCTCTTGCGAGGGGCGGGGTTTTCGTGCCACGCAATGACAGGGAACTGTTAAATCATGCGCTCCCTGTTTTTGCCCTGTAAAAAATTAGGCACCACCAGTACAGACCCTCACGTCACCAATGAATTTCTGGGGAGCGGTCGATCCACAAGACCATTCGCCATTCAGCGAGCGCGTATAAGTGATAGTCTTGGCAGCAACAGTCGCCGGGCCACCCAAAATGGTGCAGACAACGGTTGCCGATGTGTCTGCGTTATAAACCATGGGGTCTGTGAATGTGCAATTGGATGTCGTGGCCGCCATTTTCACCGCACCATTACCAGCATAGCCCCAGATCGGGGTATAGCCATCATTGACCGCCACATCAAAGTTGGTTTTAACCGAAGCGAGCTCGCTATTAGCTGAACCCCACTTGGCCTTTGCAATGTAATCCTGATAGGCAGGAATCGCCACCGCAGCCAGAATACCGATAATCGCCACAACGATCATCAGCTCGATCAACGTAAAACCTTTTTGGATTTGTTTCATTTTATGCTCCTTGAAATATTTGTAGGATGCCTTTGCAGGCTACACACTGGGTGTGTGTTTAACTAGTAGCAGGTTGCGTGCCAGAATGTATATGGCTTGCTGCGCTTGGGGAGGCGATCAATCAAAAAATTGACGGGGGCAACTTAGGTAAGCTGGGTGACGTTTTTCGTCACCTTGCGCTGAGTCAAGGGACGTAGCCGGGTATTCTGGACTCATCCACCCCGTCTATCTGTTCTTGCGCCAAGAAACGCTTGGCATATTCCAGATAAACTTTTTCGCGGATGAATACGTCGAACAAATCGGGGTCGATATGTCCGTTCTCTTTGAAATTTCCCAAAATGGACAGCGATTCGGTGAGGGTTTTGCCCTCTTTGTAGGGGCGGTCTTTGGCGGTGAGCGCTTCGAAGATGTCGGCGATGCCCATCAGCCTCGCCTGCACCGACATTTGCTCGCGTTTCAAGCCGTTGGGATAGCCTTTGCCGTCCATGCGCTCGTGGTGGCCGCCCGCGTATTCCGGCACGTGCTTGAGATGACTGGGCCACGGCAACGATTCGAGCATTTTGATGGTGACCACGATGTGGTGGTTGATGATCTGGCGCTCTTCGGCGGTCAGCGTGCCGGCACGGATGGTGAGATTCGCCAACTCGTCCGCGCTGAGGAAATTAGCCGCCTCACCCTGTTCGTTGCGCCACTGGTATTGGGCGATGTTTTGCACGCGCGCGATGTCGTCGTCGGACATTTTCTCGGAACCGGTGTTACATGCCCACAAAAATTCGCGGTCGGCATCAAGCTGACAGACCCTCGCCTCGTATTCTGCAGCGCTCAGGCGGCCTTCGAGCATGTCGATTCTGGCATCGCGCTTGAGCACTTCCAGCCGCGTATCCAACAGATGGATGCGGTCGAAAATGGTTTGCAGCTTGGTGGCTTTATCCACCACATGCACGGGGGTGGTGATCTTGCCGCAGTCGTGCAACAGTCCGGCGATCTTGAGCTCGTAACGGTCTTTGTCGGTCAAGTTGAATTCTTTGAGCGACCCCTGTTTGTTGCGGTTAGCCGCTTCGGCCAGCATCATGGTCAGCACCGGAACGCGCTCGCAATGCCCGCCGGTATAGGGCGATTTATCGTCAATGGCGGTGTTGATGAGGCTGATTAAAGATTCGAACAGCTCTTCCATTTGCTGGATCAAACGCCGGTTGCTAATGGCGATGGCCGCTTGCGAGGCGAGCGACTCCAGCAACTGCTGGTCATCCGTGGAGAATTGCTGCACGCCCCCGCTTTGTTTGTCGAGCGCGTTGATAAGCTGCAACACGCCGATAACTTCCTGCTCGTGGTTGCGCATCGGCACGGCCAGAAATGAGCGCGAGCGATAGCCGGTTTTGGCATCGAATTTTTTAGTACCGGAAAAATCGAAGCCCTCCGCGATGTACGCGTCCGGGATATTGACGGTCTCTCCGCTCAAGGCGGCATGGCTCACCACCATGGCGTGGTTGGGCTGACCGTCCGCATATAAATTGATGGGGTAAAACGGAATCGGTTCGCCGGATACTCCGCCCATGCGGATGTTGAGCGAATCGTTATGCAGGATTTCAAAAGTTAATTTCTGGTTTTCCGCATCCAGCAGATAGAGCGTTCCGGCATCGGCATTGGTGATTTTCATGCCGGCATTCAGGATACTTTCCAGCAGGCGATTGATGTCGCGTTCGCTGGAAAGCGCGGCCCCGATTGCATTGAGGTCGCTGAGGCGGTTGAGCAAGCCTTGCATTTCGGCTCGCTGCGCTTGCTCCCTCGCCAATACTTTGCTGGTTTCCATTTTCTATTTGATACACACCGCGCGCACTTGGTGAATGTCGGTGACACCGGTCAATACCTTCTCGATGCCGTCTTGCTTCAAGGTGCGCATCCCTTCTTCCAGGGCGATGGCGAACAGTTCGGCCACGCGCGCATGCTCCTGAATAGCTTTTTTGATGGGGTCGGTACCGATCAGTAGTTCGTGCAAACCGACACGACCGCGATAACCCGTGCCGGAGCATTTGTCGCAGCCGACTTTATCGTAAATCGTGATTTGCCCTTTATCGTCGCCGAACAGTTTGACCCAATCGGCGTACAACACTTTGTAGGCCGCGTTCGCGTCTTTCTTCCAGGTTTCCGTGGTCATCAACTCCTGCGCATATTCGGTGAGCAAGGATTTGATTTCTTCCTGCGAGGCGATATGCGCTTTCTTGCAATCCTTGCACAAGCGTTTACCCAGACGTTGCGCGAGAATGCCCAGCAGCGCATCGGCGAAGTTGAACGGGTCCATGCCCATGTCCAGCAAGCGGTTGATGGATTCCGGCGCGCTGTTGGTGTGCAAAGTGGCGAACACCAAGTGGCCGGTGAGCGAGGCTTCGATACCGATGGACACCGTTTCCTTGTCGCGCATTTCGCCGACCATAATCACGTCCGGGTCGGCGCGCAGGAAGGCGCGCATGATGGTGGCAAAATCCAACCCGGCTTTTTTGTTGATCTGCACTTGCCGCAGACCTTTTTGCGTGATTTCCACCGGGTCTTCCGCTGTCCAGATTTTGGTGTCCGGCGTGTTGATGTGTTTCAAAATCGAGTGCAGCGTGGTGGTTTTACCGGAACCGGTCGGACCGCACACGAAGAACAGACCATAAGGTTTGGACACGGTCTTTTTGATCAGATCGAGGTTGCGCGCCGAGAAGCCCATGTTGTCCAGCGGGATCGGGTCGCCCGAGGCCAAAATACGCATCACCACATCTTCCACGCCGCCTTGCGACGGAATGGTCGCCACGCGCAGCTCGATGTCCAGCGGGCCGTATTTTTTGAATTTGATCTTGCCGTCCTGCGGCTTGCGCTTCTCCGAAATATCCAGGTCGCACATGATCTTGAGGCGCGTCACCAACGCGTTGCGGTAAGTCGAAGGCACTTCGATGTAATTCATCAGCGAGCCGTCTTTGCGCACGCGAATCTGGGTTTTGGCTTTGCCCGGCCCCGGTTCGATGTGAATGTCGGATGCGCCCATCTTGTAGGCATCCACGATGATTTTGTTGACCAGCTTGACCAGTTCATTATCGGCTGCGGCATTGACATCATCCTGACTGCCCGCCCCCAGATCTTCGTCCTCTTCGCCTCCCAACGAAGTGAGCAGATCATCCACCGAGCCTTCCATGTCGGCCATGTTGCCGCTGAAATCCCCAGCTCCGCTACTGCTGCCACCGCCGCTATAAAACAAATCCAGCGTGGTTTTAAATTCACGATGGGTACAAACTTTGTAAACCAGTTTATTTTTCGGAAAGATGTTGTTGACCACGCGCGAAGCCTGAATCCGCTCGGGGTCGGTGGTCAGAATGATTACGCCTTCCGGCGTGTCGTCGATCGGCACCCAGTGGCTGCTTTCCACATACTCGCGCTTGAGGTTTTTCAGCAGCTCGGCAGGTTTGATGCGATCCGCTTTGTGCGGCTCGTACGGAACGCCAAAGAAATTGGAAAGCGCCTTGCCCAACGCGTCCGGCTTGACCTGAAACTCGTCGAGCAGTACATCTTCAATATCGACCCCTTTGCGCCGCGCGGTACGTGTGGCCAACTCGAACTCGGCTGCCGACATCACCGCATCGGATACCAGATAATCGTATTTTGTTTTGACTCCGCCGCTTTGCTGCTGGCGCTGGCGCAGCGCGACGGACAGGGTTTGCGTCAGTTCGCGCACCCCCTCTTCCACCATGGCGGGGAACGGCAGTCCCGCTTTGTTGTTGATGACCTGCATCACCCCGACCAGATCGCCGTTTTCCTCCACGATGGGCGCAACCAGCATTTGTTTGGTGCGGTAGCCGGTACGTTTGTCCACATCCTGCAAAAAACGCAGGGTAGGACTGTGCGAAGCTAATTCCTGCTCGTCGTAAACATCTTTGATGTTGAGCAGTTTCTTGCGAAAGGCGGCGTAGCCGGCAATACTTTGCTCGGCGATAGGCAACTTCAAATCCTTGAACGAATTCAGCCCGGTTTTGACTTTGGAAACCAGCGAAGCCTTGTCTTCCCCCACCACATAGATCGTCAGGCGGTCGGCATTAAACAGCGAGCAAATATCCTTGCTGACATCCAGCATGATTTCGTCGATGTTGCTGGTTGCATGAATCTTGTTGGTGACCTGGTTGAGATTCTTGGTGAACTCCAACCTGATCCCCATTTCAGAGGCATTTCCTTGTACCGGACTATTCATCACTTCTCCCGCATTGCTGTTGTTGTGCCATGGGTATCAACCACGGGACATTATTAATTCGCCAATTCCCTATCTTGCCGCGCAAGCTGTTCGACGCAATTTTGGTAACTCGACTCACTTGCCATACTTTCAAAATTCAAATTCCTGCCCGTTTTGCAACATTTGCGGAGAAAACTCCTTCGCTCTTTCCATAATCTGCCGCATCGTCAATTCGACTTCGCCCGGCTTCAGGTGTGTGATAAAGATTTCCGGGCGCAGTTGGAGCTTGGACAACTCTTCGGCCAACAGACTGGGGCACAAATGTTTGGACAAGATAGCCAGCTTTTTATCGGCATCTGAAAACGCCGTTTCCACGATCAAATAGCGCAAATTCCGTATGCGGTTGACCGCTTGCCACAATGCATCGCAGGTCGTGGTATCGCCGCTAAATACCAGACTCGCTTTGCCACTATCAATCTGAAAACCGACAGCGGGCACAATATGATTAACCGGCAACGGGGTCAATTTTCTTCCGCCCAATTCCACGCTCTCGCCCAGCCTAATCTCTTCGTAACGCATCACCGCCTGATGCATATTGGGGATTTCGGCAAAATCGGGCCAAGTTTCCCAATTGAAAATATGCTGCTGCAAAATAACCAGCGTTTCCGCCGTAGCGTGGATAAGCAGCGGCTTGTCGCGCATCAATCCCACGCTGTCAACCAGCAAAGGCAGGCAAGCGATGTGATCCAAGTGCGAGTGCGTGATGAACACATGATCGATCACGCTCATTTCCGCCAAACTCAGATCGCCCAAGCCGGTTCCGGCATCAATCAAGATGTCATGATCCAGCAAAAACGAAGTCGTGCGGAAATTTCCGCCTATGCCCCCGCTGCACCCAAGCACCCTTAATTTCATCGCCGATAACTCATTTCGTTTTGAAGACAAACACGCCATCCCAATTGTCGCCGGGCGGTTCTTTGCGGTAATGGGCAACCCGTTCGGCATACACTTGATACAGTTTGCTTTGGGGCGACATGTTGTGCAGGCTTAATAGCTGCAACTCGGCCTTGTCCCAATCCTGCTTGCGGTACAGGCGCAACGCCTGCTGGAACAGCTTGACTTCTTCATGCAACCCCTTGTCGGCCTCGCTATTCAGACCGAGCGGCTCAAAAATCGCCACGGGCTGTTCCTTGCCTTTCACCCTGACCAAATCAACTTCGCGGTACAGAAAATCGGGAACAGCTTGTTTGGTCGCTTCTCCCACCAGCACCAGTACACCATATTCTTTGGTGATGCCTTCCAAACGCGAGGCGAGGTTCACCGCATCCCCCATCACGGTATAGGCCACACGGACTTCCGAACCCATGTTACCTACCCTGACGCGCCCGGTATTGATTCCGACTCCAATATGAATCGGTGGCCAGCCGCGTTCTTTGAACTGCGGCTGCAACTCGGCCAGCGCGCGCTGCATTTCCAGGCCGGCCAGGATCGCGTGATAGGCATGGCGTTCATCCGGCAACGGCGCGCCCCAGAACGCCATAATGCAGTCGCCCATGTATTTGTCTATAGTGCCGCGTTGTTTGTAAATAATGTGCGAAAGCGGAGTGAGGAAGGCGTTCATCAGCAACGACAACTCTTTGGCCTCAAGGCCTTCCGAAATAGTGGTGAACCCGCGCACGTCCGAAAACAGGATGGTCATCTCGCGGCTGTCACCTTCCATCGAGACGCTTTCTGGATTCCTGGCCATTTCCTCCACCACTTCGCCCGGCACGTACTGCCCGAACAGGCCGGTGATTTTGCGCTTGTCGCGCGACTCGACGAAATAACCGAAAGTCATATTCAGCGCGAACAGCAGCAGGATCATCAGCATGCCGCCCGCCAACGGTAGCGCCAGATTGCCGTATTGCCACAGCGACATATTCAGAACAATATCTCCGCTCATCACCCCCAGCGTGACCAGCATGCCGCGCGTCGGGCTTAACAGCGGCAAAACCGCGCTCAGTGCCACGCCGATGAGCAACAACAGAACCACGTTTGCGCCCAGCACATAAGGAGGATTCTGTTTGATGTTCTGGCTGAGGATACCGCTAATCATATTGGCGTGAACTTCCACCCCCGGATACACCTCTCCCACCGGCGTGGCGCGCATATCCATCAAGCCTGGCGCAGATGTTCCGACCAACACAATTTTGTTTTGCAAATCCGTCAGCGGCAATTTTTCATGCAACACATCCGTCAAGGAAATGTAGCGGAATGTGCCGCGCCCGCCGCGAAACGGAACCAGCGCGCTGACTTCGCCGTCCACAGGAATCGTCAAATCCCCCTGCGCAGATTCCAGCGTCAACCATTCCAGCCCGCCATAATCCTTGTTCTGCCCGCTCACATATCCTGGAACCAATTTGGGAAAACCCAATACCGTGCGCGCCACCGCCAAAGACAGGGACTCGTAGCATCCCCCATCGTGCTCGACAATCATCGGGATGCGCCGCACCACGCCATCAAAATCCACTTGGGGATTAAAATGCCCCGCCGTCGCCGCACTCTGCTGCAGCTCGGGCAGATTGGCACCATAGCTATCCCATTTTAGAAAATTGATCGAATGCCCCCGGAATGCGCCTGAAGAAAAGACACGCTTGGGAAGCGCGCCGGACATGCTGCTTGCTGCCCCGGCTTCGCTGTTGCTGAAGTAATAACCCAATACCACGTTGCGCTGTTTGAGCTTGCTGGCAAAAAGGGCATCGTATTCGAGATGCGGCTTGATCTGGTTTAACACTGATTGAAACTGCGCCACATCTTTAAATTGCTTGCGCCCCAAATCCTGCAACACATTGAGGCCGGAACTGGTGTCTTTCTCGGCGAAGACCACGTCGAAACCAACCACCGCCACGCCGTAATGATCGAACAACACATCCATCAAAGACGCAAGTTTGTCGCGCCCCCACGGCCAGCGCCCCTCTTGCTGCAAGCTTTTTTCGTCGATGTCCAAAATGACGATACGGTCATCGGTTGTATTCGGCAAAGTCAGCCGCATCCGGTAATCGTACAATTTTACGTCGGTGAACTGGACAAAACCAAGCTGATAGAACTTGGCTGCATCGCCCAAAAATACGAGAACGAGCAGAACACCCAAGCCGATGAGAAGCGCGTGCTTTTTCATTTTTCGACCTTTTCTTCAGCCGGGCGATGCAACCGCCGGAAAGTCACTTGAGAAGCCCCTGCTCAGCCCTTGAAATAGAACTCCATCTTGACTCCGGCCAATTCAATAATGTCGTGATCGTTCAACAAATGCGGCTGCTCTCCCACCGACGAGCCATTGACCAAGGGAAAACTGCCCCCTTCAACGTGGGTAATAAAGAAGCCGTGCGGACGACGCGCCAGCACTGCGACCTGCACCCCGGGTTTGCCCAAAGTTGTCAGGTTTTTGCTCAGTTCCAGCTCTTTGCCCAGATTCGGACCATTCAGAATTTGAATCACCGCCGCTTGCTGCCCGGCTACCGCAGCCGCTGCCGCCACAGGCGGCTTGGTAACATCGGCCTTGGGTGTGGTCGTATTGAACTGCGAGGTCGATTCATGTTTGGCCGCTGCCGCCGCCACTTCGACTTGCGTGGTGCGACTCATGCTGTCGTCCGCCTTGGGCGGCATCGCCGGTTTGACCGGCGCGCGCAACACCATGGTTTTTTCGAAATCTGCCGACGAAGTTTGGGTGGGCTGGTCGTTCAGATACTTGAGTTTGTATTTGCCGACTTCGATGACATCGTTGTTTTGCAGGAAATGTTTTTGTGTGGGCGAACCGTTGACGGATGAGCCGTTGGTGCTGCCCAAATCCTCGAAAAATGAATCGTTCAGAATCGTAATCACTGCCGCGTGTTCGCTGCTCACCGCGAGATTGTCGATGGCGATATCGTTATGCGGTTTGCGCCCGATGGTCGTGCGTTCTTTGGTCAGTGGGTATTCTTTGATAACCACCCCGTCCATGCTTAAAATCAATTTTGCCGGCATCTCAATTTCCCCGTAATAACTTGCAACTTCATCAACTCTTAAACCATGACATCAGTTTGACCCACCATCCCTGCGGCGCGGAATAATTGCCTTTAACCTTCACCAGGATGACAGATACGTTGTCGCGTCCGCCGTTGTCGTTCGCCTGCTCGATCAGTTGCGATGCCGCCAGCGCGAGATTTCCCCGCAGCATCTGCAACGTCGCGCCGATGTCTTCATCCGCGACCATATCGTTCAACCCGTCGGAACACAGCAGATAAATATCGCCCGCCTCAACGTCGTAAACATGCACCTCTGGCACCACATTCGCATCGATGCCGACTGCGCGGGTGACCAGATTCTTGTTCTTGGAAAGCTTGGCCATCTCTTTGCTGATGACACCGCTGTCGATCTGTTCCTGCAACAGCGAGTGGTCGCGCGTGACGGTTTCAAACACTTCTCCGCGCAAACGATACATGCGCGAGTCGCCCACGTGGGCGACCACCACACGGTTATCGTAAAACAGCGCGGTCACAATCGTTGTACCCATGCCGGAATATTGCGGCTGGCTTTGCGCGGCATTGTAAATGGACAGATTGGCTTTCTTCACATTGTCGCGCAACAACACCACGCCCACCTCCTCCCCGGAGGCGGCATCAATAGATTCCGGCCTGACTTCTTCGAGGCCGTGCCTGATCTCGCTGGACAACACGGAAACCGCAATCCCGCTGGCGACCTCGCCCGCGTTGTAGCCGCCCATGCCATCCGCCAGCACCACCAAGCCGTGTTCGGTGACACAGGTCACGCTATCTTCATTATGGGAACGCACCATCCCGGGATTGGTTTGGCTGACTATCTCCAGTGCATCTTTTACATTCACGTTTCGCCCTCGCTTTTGATGGTTCACTGTAGGCCAGCAGCACATTGGCGGATCGCGTCCGCCATCGCAGCGCCATTTTCATAGCGATCTTCAATCTTTTTCGCCAGCGACTTGTTGATAATGGCGACCACGCACGGAGGCACGTCAGGATTGATTGTCAAGATGTCGGTATGCGGCTCGTTGGCGATGCGGAACATCAGTTGCGCCATCGAATCGCCTTCAAACGGCAGCTTACCACACACCAATTGGTACAGACTCACCCCCAGCGAGAACAAGTCGGAGTGCCCTTCGATTTTGGTGCCTGCCAATTGCTCCGGCGACATAAACGACGGCGTGCCAAGCACCATGCCGGTTTTGGTTTTGGACGAATCGGTGATACGCGCGATACCGAAGTCGGTAACTTTCACCGTGTCGCTGTCCATGTCATACATGATGTTGGCGGGTTTAATGTCGCGGTGAACCACGTTCAGGCTATGCGCATAACTCAGCGCATCGGCCACCCGCGCGACGATGCTCAACACTTTGGGCAAAGGCAGCAAATTGTTCGGCTTGGCGTAAGACACCAAATCCTTGCCCTTGAGAAATTCCATCGCGATGTAAGCCAGATCGTGTTCCTCGCCCGCATCGTACATGGTGACAATGTTTGGGTGATTCAGTCGGCCAGCCGTCTCGGCTTCGCGGAAGAAACGGGCTTTGACATCTTCCAACTCGTCCGCCTCGAACTCCTGCGACAACGCCATGGTCTTGATCGCCACCACGCGGCTGATCTTCGGGTCTTTGCCCAGATACACCACGCCCATCGCGCCCTTGCCCAATTCCTTCTCGATCTGGTAACGCCCCAGCATCGGCTTGGCCAGCCCGGCTTGATCCAGCTTCATCGTGCTGTCGTTACTGCGACCGGAAGAGCCGCCGAGAATGATGGTTTCCGACATCGCCTTGGATTGCGCGGTGCGCGCTTCCAGATCACGGAACTTCGCATTGTGTTCGGCCATATACCTGAACACCGATTCGGCCTTGTTGAACTGGCGCTTGCGCTCGAAATCCAGACCAAGGTTGTACAACACATCCATCAAACTATCGTCCAGCGGCACTTTGCGGAATTTGTCGAAGGCCATATCCAGTTGCCCCTGCCCCTGGAAGGCCAAACCCAGCATGCGGTTGCTTTCGGCGGACTCGGCATCGGAGCGCTCCTTGCCTTGCTCGGTCAGCAGGAAACGTTTGGTGGTCAGCAGCAAATGTCCCACCAGCAACATGGCCGTCGGCAACATCAACTGCAGCCACATCGCTTGCGTCGTCATCAGCACAAAATGGACAATCAGCAGCAAAGCGAACAGCCCGCCAGTCACCAGCGCGCCCAGTCCTGCGCCCAAGCGCGGCAGCAACAAAATCAGATACAACGCGACCAGCAAAAACACTGCCGTCTCGGCGAGAAATCCCCAGCCGGGAGCGACAAAAAAGTCCTGTTCGAGAATACTGGAAACGGAATGTGCCAGCGTCAGCACTGGCGGCGTGGCTGCCGAAATCGGGGTCACTTGCGCGGCACCAACCCCCGCTGCTGTCGCGCCGATCAGCACGATCTTGTCCTTGTATTTTTCGGCAGGAATTTTCCCGGTCAACACGTCGTAAAACGAGTCCACCTGAAACACCGACTTGCCATCCCGGTTCGCGTAATAATAAGTGTGCATGCGCAGCGCGGAATCGGTGGCGATACTCAGATTACCCAGCTTGACCCCTTCGCCCAGCGTCACCTGAATATCTTTCGGTTCGAGATTCAGACTCTTGGCGGCAATCATCAGCGACAGGGAGGGATAGAACTGATCGTAGTAGCGCACCACCAGCGGTTCGGTGCGAATGCCGCCATCCACATCGGGCGTAGCGTTGATATGCCCCATCGCCACAGCAGGCTGTCCCAACACGGGAATCGGCACCAGCGCGGCTAGAGCGGGAACCGGCGTGGCAGCATCCGAGCCACCGACAATATTCACCAGATTATTTTTCAGCACATAATCCGGCAGCGCCGCATCGGGGTTGCCTTGCGGCTCTCCGATCTCGAAATACAGACCGAGCAACACGTTGTTGACCTTGGTCATGCTTTCGGCGAGTTTCTGGTCGTTATCCAGATGTTGCATGGCTTCCTGCACCAAGTCATGCAACTCCTGCCAAGCGGCGGGATTGGATTGTTTGAGGGGAGAGTTTTCGAGAATCGCACCAATCTGAATGATGTAATCCAGCCCCGCATCCACTTGCGGCTCGAAGAAAAACACCGTGTTGCCGATTACTTTGGCGTGGCCTTCGCCCAGCTTCTCCAGCATCTTGCCCTGAATTTCGCGCGGCCACGGCCAGCGACCCAGATTAGCGATGCTTTGGTCGTCGATGGCGATGACCGCGATTTTGTCGCTGGCTTCGCGCGATGAAGCCAGCACGCCCCAGTCGTAAGCTTTTCGTTCAAGGCTTTGAATCAAATCGCCGTTTGCGCCGAACATGAACACCAGCGCGACCAGCAACGCGGTGAACCAATCACTTTTCCAGAATGTTTTTTTCATATTCGCCCTGCCCGTTTTTACTCATCCCCTGAGCCTACAGGGGCGGATACTAAAACATTTTTCAAACCCAATCCATACCTGTTTGATTTATCAGCCGTTTCACTTCACCAGCAGCACCGGCACCCGCGCCAGATGAGCAACCTTGCTGGCCACCGAACCCAGCAACAAATCGGACAACGTACCGTGACCGTGCGCGCAGATCACAATCTGATCCACCGCCTGCTCTTGCGCGTATTGCACAATCGCTTCGGCGGGCGTACCGATACTGATGTGATAAGCGTAAGCCAGCCCCGCCGCATCCAGCTTGGCGCGCGCATCGGCCAGCGCCGCATTGCCCTGCTCGCGGTAATAGTCGTTGATCGTGTCTTGGTCGATAAACAGTTTCACGTTGCCGGAGGCCAGCTTCCACTGCACGTTGAGCAAATGAATCTGTGGCGACTCCTTCAACCACGCGACGCTGGCTATCATATATTCCACCGCGCGGTTGGCCGCTGCCGAACCATCTACCGGAATCAATACGTTCATTTTTTGCTCCCTTCAGATTGTTGACCATTCGAGGATACTTGCCCATCCACCAAATGGACTGCTTCGGCTTTCACCGCCATACGCGCCGCCAACCACTTGCCTATCGCCAACACCAGCACCGCGCATATCACCGGCACGATCCAGTGCAGCGCATGGTTTGCTTCCACCAGCGGCTTGAACAATACCTCGCTTACCAGCATTTCTCCCGCCACATAACCCAACAGCGCGCCGCCCGCGTGGACGATATACGGAAAACGGTCGATCAGCTTCAACACCAGCTGGCTACTCCACGCGATCAGCGGGATGCTGACGAGCAGGCCGAACACCAGCAGGAAAACGCTGCCCTTGGCCGCAGCGGCCACGCCGATCACGTTGTCCAGACTCATCACAAAGTCGGCGATGATGATGGTTTTCACCGCACCCCACAGATGCGCTTCCGCTTTGATATTGCCCTCACCGTGTTCTTCGTCCGGCAAAATCAGCTTGATACCTATCCACAACAGCAGCAACGCGCCGACCAGTTTCAAGTAAGGCAGCGCCAGCAAGCTCACCGCAAAAAATGTCAGCACAATACGCAGACCAATCGCGCCGCCCACACCGTACATGATGCCCTGCCTGCGCTGCGCTTCCGGCAAATTGCGGCAGGCCAGCGCGATCACCACCGCGTTGTCGCCCGACAACAGCAAGTCGATCATGATGATCTTGAATACGTCCACCCAGAACTGGGAGGAATTCAGCATTTCCAGCATTGCTTACCTTTCCGAATCAACCAAAATATAAAACATAAGCCACAGAGATCACAGAGCACACAGAGAAAGACCCGGAATTTCCACACTTCGCAGGTTCACTCCAAAGGCATGTCGTACTCGCATTGTAGCTGTTGGTTTTCTCTGTGACCTCTGTGTTCTCTGTGGCTATTAGTTTAAAAATTGTCTGCATGCATAGCAAATGGGGAGTTGGGTCACAACTCCCCATTCGCTATTTCCTGCCCACTGCTATTTACAAGCCCTTCAACACCTTCTGCATGGTACGCCCCATCTCCGCCGGATTGCGCGTGATGTGGATGCCGCATTCTTCCATGACTGCCAGCTTCTCATTGGCTCCGCCTTGCCCGCCGGAGATGATCGCACCGGCATGGCCCATACGTTTGCCGGGAGGGGCAGTCACGCCCGCGATGAAACCGACCACGGGTTTTTTCATGTTGCCCTTGATCCAGCGCGCGCACTCTTCTTCGTCCGTACCGCCGATTTCGCCCACCATAATAACCGCATCTGTTTCGGGATCGTCGTTGAACAAGCGCAACACGTCGATATGCTTCAGACCGTTGATCGGATCACCGCCGATACCCACGCAGGAAGACTGGCCGTAGCCCAGCGCGGAGAGTTGTCCCACCGCCTCATAAGTCAGCGTACCGGAACGCGACACCACTCCGATACGACCCTTCTTGTGGATGTGGCCGGGCATGATGCCGATCTTGATTTCGTCCGGCGTAATCAGGCCGGGGCAGTTTGGTCCGATCAGGATGGTTTTCTTGCCTTGCATCTTGTAACGCGTCTTCAGCATGTCGTGCACTGGCACGCCTTCGGTGATGCAGATCACCAGATCCAGCTCGGCTTCGACCGCTTCGTCAATGGCCGCCGCCGCGCCTGCCGGTGGCACATAGATCACCGACACGGTTGCGCCGGTGGCCTTCTTTGCATCGAGCACGCTGGCGTAAACCGGGATGCCTTCATATTGCTCTCCGACTTTTTTCGGGTTCACGCCGGCCACGAAACAATTCGCTCCGTTCGCGTATTGCTTGCAGTGAAAAGTGTGAAACTGGCCGACCTTGCCGGTCATGCCCTGAGTGATGACTCTTGTGTCTTTATTGATAAGTATGGACATGTTATTTAACCTTTCGCAGCCGCGACAACCTTCTGGGCCGCATCCGCCATATCGTTACCGGAAATGATGGGCAGGCCGGAATCGGCCAGAATCTTCTTGCCCAAATCGACGTTGGTGCCTTCCAGACGCACCACCAAAGGCACATTCAGATGCACCTCGCGCGCCGCAGCCACCACACCTTCGGCGATCACGTCGCAGCGCATGATGCCGCCGAAAATGTTAACCAGAATCGCCTTGAGGTTGGGGTTCTTCAGCATCAGCTTGAACGCCTCGGTCACCTTCTCCGTGGTCGCACCGCCGCCCACATCAAGGAAGTTGGCCGGACTGCCGCCGTACAGCTTGATGATGTCCATGGTAGCCATCGCCAAGCCCGCGCCGTTCACCAGACAACCGATGTTGCCGTCGAGTTGGATGTAGGAAAGATCAAACTTGGAAGCTTCGATTTCCGCCGGATCTTCCTCGTCCAGATCGCGCATGGCGACGATCTCGGGACGGCGATACAGCGCGTTGGAATCGCAGTTGAATTTCGCATCCAGCGCCACCACGCGGTTGTCCGCCGTGACGATCAGCGGATTGATTTCCGCCAGCATCGCATCCTTCTCCACAAACGCGCGATACAGACCTTGCAAAATCTTGACCGCTTCGGCATTCGCCACATCGGGGATGCCGATGTCGCGTGCCACCTTGGACGCTTCGGCATCAGTCAAACCCGTGGTCGGGTCGATACGCACGGTGTGAATTTTTTCCGGCGTGTGCTTGGCGACCTCTTCGATCTCCATGCCGCCCTCGCTGGAAGCCAGCAGCGCCACGCGCTGCGAAGCGCGATCCACCACCATGCCCAAGTACAGTTCTTTGACGATCTGCGCGCCTTCTTCGATCAGCAGGCGGCGCACGGTCTGGCCTTCGGGGCCGGTCTGGTGTGTTTTCAACTGCATGCCAAGAATCTGTCCGGCAAATTGGCGCACTTCGTCCAATGACTTCGCCACCTTCACGCCGCCGCCCTTGCCGCGACCGCCCGCGTGAATCTGCGCCTTCACCACCCAAACGCTGCCGCCCAATTGCGTTGCCGCAGCCACCGCCTCGTCAACGCTGAAGCAAGCCATGCCGCGCGGAGTCGGCACACCGAACTCGCGCAATATCTCTTTTCCCTGATACTCGTGTATTTTCATGATTCCTCCAAATTTAGGAAGGGCGGAATTTACCAGAGAGACCACCTATGTGCAGTAGCTTTCAAGCAAAACCACTCCCACCACCAGAATTTCTTATTCACACCCCATTTCATTATTTGAAAAACACGACATCATGGGAAGGCGCATGGATAGGGCATCTACGCCATCAAATTAACGTAGATGCCCTATCCATGCGCTTCTCCGGGCAGGTGTGTTTTGAAAAATCGGGAATATGCGTATTTTCTGCATCGCAGGAGCGAGCTTGCTCGCGAAAGCGCTTTCGCGAGCAAGCTC
>JAGVNQ010000114.1 GCA_020053195.1 Sideroxydans sp. | reverse complement strand
TGAACTCCGCGCGCAGCGCCATCGCCCAATTACATTTCCGCAACGCGGCGTTATATAAAGTGCGGCTGATCCCGATCAACGTCAACAACTTCGAAGTGCAATTCCAGCCGCAACCCCTGAGCGGCGCGGCGGCTGACGCGGTGATCGACAACGTGCGCACACTGTCGGCAGCGCTGAATACGGAAGTGATCAACAACAACGGGATCGGGGAAGTGTTGCTGGAAGGGAAATAACCAGCCAACTGCCCGAAGAAGCGCATGAATAGGGCATCTACATCAATCACATGGCGTAGATCGCCTATTCATGCGCTTCTCCGTGAGGTTAGCCTTTTAAAATCTCGCTATCAGGCAATGCTGACTCTGCCGAATTTACGTTTGCCGACCTGAGCCACCACGCTCGCACCCGCTTTGAGCTGCAATGCCCTGTCGCTGATTTTTTCGCCGTCAAGTTTTACCGCGCCCGCATCAATCATGCGCATCGCTTCGGAAGTGCTGGAAACCAGTCCCGCTTGTTTGAGCAGGTTGGCGATGGCGATCACGCCGTTGGCAGATTGAACGGCAATCTCGGGCATATCGTCCGGCAGCACGCCTTTCTGGAAACGCGCTTCAAATTCAGCCAGCGCATCTTCGGCGGCTTTTTGCGTGTGGAAGCGGGCGACGATTTCTTGCGCCAGCAGCACTTTGATGTCGCGCGGGTTGCGACCGTTGTTCACTTCTTCTTTGAAGTTGGCGATTTGCGCCAGGCTACGGAAAGAAAGCAGGTCGTAATAGCGCCACATCAAGTCGTCGGAGACGGACATGAGTTTGCCGAACATTTCGGTCGGCGTATCGGATATACCGATGTAGTTGCCCAGCGACTTGGACATTTTGTTGATGCCGTCCAACCCTTCCAGCAGCGGCATGGTGATTACGCACTGTGCGGGCTGACCAAAATGGCGCTGTAATTCGCGCCCCATCAGCAGGTTGAATTTTTGGTCGGTGCCGCCCAGCTCGATGTCGGCCTTGAGCGCGACCGAGTCGTAGCCTTGCACCAGCGGGTAGATGAATTCGTGGATGGCGATGGGTTGACTGGATTTGTAGCGCTTGCCGAAATCGTCGCGCTCCAGCATCTGCGCCACGGTGTGGGTGGCCGCCAACTTAATCAGGTCCACCGCGCTGAACTTGTCCATCCAGGTCGAGTTGAACACGACTTCGGTTCTGTCGGGGTCTAGCACTTTGAACACTTGGTCTTTGTAACTCTGCGCGTTGGCGAGCACCTGCTCGCGCGTCAACGGCGGGCGCGTGGTGTTTTTTCCGGTGGGGTCGCCAATCATGCCGGTGAAGTCGCCGATCAGGAACAGGGCGTGGTGTCCCATATCCTGCAACTGGCGCATCTTGTTGAGCGGCACAGTGTGACCGAGGTGTAAATCGGGCGCGGTCGGATCAAATCCGGCCTTGATACGCAACGGTCTGCCTTGCTCCAGCTTCTTGATGAGTTCGGCTTCGAGCAGCAGTTCGTCGCTGCCGCGTTTGATTTGGTTAAGGATTTCTTGTTGACTCATATCGGAAGACCGCTTGTCTGATTCTCGCAAATTGCCCGAGCGGGTTTTGAGGGGTTGCCGCTTTCTGTTAAAGTACGCGCAATTCTTCAATAAGTGCTTGTGTCTGCCGCGAATTTTTCCGCAGAAACCCGCAAACACTGCCGCCTCGGGAGGCGCGAATGTTACCGCAAAATACTTTGTCACACGCACACAAAATGAAAGTGCGCTGGTTCGTCACCCTTTCTACTTTGCCTTTGTTGGGCGTGGTGACGGCCTTCGGCATCATGCCGCAAAACGATGTGCTGACCAATGCGCAAACCATCATTGTGCAGGACATCGCCTTGCCTGCGGAAGCGCAGCCAGCCAGTTCCACAACCACTTTCTGGCGCAATGAGCGCGTGCAGCGCGGCGACACGGTAGTCGATTTGTTGCGCCGCTTGAATGTGGAGGATGCCGCCGCCAGCAATTACCTGCGCCAAGACAGGTCGGTCGCCTCCTTCCGCCAACTCGGGGTGAACAAGGAAGTACAGGCCGAAACGGCGATTGACGGCAGTCTGCTGGCGTTGCGTTATTTGGACAACTCGGGCAACCAGATCATTGTTTCCAGAAACGGCGACGGCTTTAAAACCGACATCAAACCGGCGCAAGCGGAACAACGGACTTTCGTGCGCACCGGAGTCATCCAGACTTCCTTGTTCGCCGCATCGGACGAAGCCGGACTTCCCGACGCAGCCGCCAACCAACTTTCAGAAATATTCGGCGGCGACATCGACTTCCACCGCGATCTGCGCAAAGGCGACAAATTCAGCGTGATCTACGAGATGACCTATATCAACGGCGAAGCGGCGCGCACCGGGCGCATCCTCGCGGCGGAATTCGTCAATAACACCCGCGTTTACCGCGCTGTCTATTTCAAAACCAGCGAACACAGTGGCGATTATTTTTCGCCGGAAGGCAAAAGTATGCAGAAAGCTTTCCTGCGCTCGCCCATCGAATTTTCCCGCGTCAGCTCCGGTTTCAGCCGCTCGCGTTTCCATCCGGTACTGAACAAGTGGCGCGCGCATAAAGGCGTGGATTATGCCGCCCCCATCGGCACCAACGTCAGAGCCACCGCCGATGGCGTGGTGACGTTTGTGGGCAAGCAGGGCGGCTACGGCAACGTGGTGATGCTGAGCCATCAGGGACGTTATCAAACGGTTTACGGACACCTGTCGCGCTTCGCCAGCGGCCTGCGCAACGGACAGCGCGTCAGCCAAGGCCAAGCGATCGGCCATGTCGGCAAAACTGGCTTGGCCAGCGGCCCGCACTTGCATTACGAATTCAAGATCAACGGCGTTCAGCTCGATCCGCTGAAGGTGGCTTTGCCCGATGGCAAACCGATCAACGAAACGCAAAAGCAAGCATTCCTGAATGCCTCCGAGGAAATGCATATCCGCCTGTCGCTGTTGCACAATACTCGTCTGGCCAAACTGGATTAGTGGAAAACAATCACGACTTGTACATAGGCATCATGTCCGGCACCAGTCTGGACGGGATCGATGCCGCGCTGGTTGATTTTTCGCAAGCCGCGCCACGCCTTGTATGCAGCCATTTCCAGCCCTACCCGCAGCAACTGAAAGAAACGTTGCTCGCATTGCACCAACCCGCGCATAACGAAATTCATCTGGCGCAGCTCAGCGCCAACCAGTTGGCACAGGAATACGCCGCCGCCACACACGCCTTGCTGAAAAAAGCGGGCGTATCGACCGCTCAAGTCCAAGCCATCGGCTGCCACGGCCAGACCATCCGCCATCGCCCGGAACACGGCTACACCATCCAGCTCAACAACGCCGCCCTGCTGGCCGAGTTGAGCGGCATTCACGTGGTGAGCGACTTCCGCTCGCGCGACATCGCGGCGGGCGGGCAAGGTGCGCCGCTGGTGCCGGCCTTCCACGACAAAGTATTGCGCCATACCGACATTCACCGCGCCATCCTGAATATCGGTGGCATCGCCAATTTGACCGATCTGGCTCCGGGCAAAACGACGACAGGTTTCGATAGCGGCCCCGGCAATTTGCTGATGGATGCCTGGATCGCAAAACACCAAAGCAAGCCTTACGACAAGGATGGCGCATGGGCGACCAGCGGAAAAGTCCTGCCCGATCTACTGCAAAAATTATTAGCCGAACCGTTTTTTGAAGCCGCTCCGCCCAAAAGCACCGGGCGCGATTTGTTCAATCTTGCCTGGCTGGAAAAACATCTGGACGGAAATGAAATTGCCGCCGATGTTCAAGCCACCTTGCTCGCGCTTAGCGCAGAGAGTATCGCCGCCGCCGTGCAAGACTATTGCGGTGGCACAAAAGAAATTTATGTGTGCGGCGGCGGAGCGCATAACGGCGCGTTGTTATCGCATTTGCAACACGCGTTAGCGCAATGTCGCATCCAAAAATCGGATGTATTAGGGATTGATGCCGACTGGATGGAAGCCATCGCTTTCGCGTGGTTGGCGCAACAGACTTTGCATCTGCATCCCGCCAACCTGCCCGCCGCCACCGGCGCGAAACACCCTTGCGTGCTGGGCGCGATTTATCCGTCATAAAACAAACGGGGCGCATAAGCACCCCGTCCGTTAATTCAATTTCCAGCTTGGTTTATACTGCGAACGACGAACCGCAACCGCAGGTGGTCGTGGCATTCGGATTACGGATCACGAACTGCGAACCTTCCAGACCTTCGGTGTAGTCAATCTCCGCACCGACCAGATACTGGAAGCTCATCGGGTCGATCAGCAGTTGCACGCCGTTTTTGCTCATCACGGTGTCGTCTTCGTTGGCCACTTCGTCGAAAGTGAAACCGTACTGAAAGCCGGAACATCCGCCGCCGCTGACAAACACGCGCAGCTTGAGTTCACTGTTGCCTTCCTCTTCGATCAACTGTTTCACCTTGTTTGCCGCGCTGTCGGTAAACAACAACGGGTCTTGCGTTTCAACTACTGCGTTCATGCTCTTCTCCTAAAAAATTATTTCGAATCGGTTCCACTCAGTTTAAGCGAGACTACTTTCTCCGATACCTCGCTGAGGTGCATCAGTTTGCCCTCGACAATTGCGCCCAACTGAATTTCCAGCGTTTTGTATTTCACATCGCCTGTGACCTTGGCTTTGCTTTGCAGTTCCACGTATTCCGATGCATGGATAGGGCCATTTACCGTGCCGTTCACCACCAAATGCGTCACCCTAATCTCGCCATCAATCTTGGCATGTTCGCTTAACACCAGCGTGCTCGCCTTGGCTTGATCGGCGACCACATTGCCCGTGATCTCGCCGTCCACGCGCAATCCACCCGAAAAGAATACGTCGCCTTTAACCTTGGTGCCAAGGCCGATTAGCGAATCAATGCGGTTTTGCGGCTTGTTATTCTTGCTGAACATCACACTCACTCCATATTTTATGAAAGCAACACGGTTTGTTTTGCCTTGGGTTCTTGCATGCCCTTTTCAAACACTCTGATTTCCACGCTGTCGATATGCATTTCCAGCGGCAGCCTAAACAACCGTTCAACACGCTGGTAATACTTGAAATTCAAACGGTGCTGCGCTACTTCGGGCTCACTTTGCTGCGGGAATTGTAACACCACTTTTTGGCCGCCATTTGCACCGTTCACCACGATCTGGAGGTCGCCTTCAAACTCTCTGCCGCGTCGTTGCACCCCTTGCACCAGCAACAAGCGGCAATAATATTCGCCAGGAAGACTGCCCGCCTCAACTTTTAGATTATGAATGGAC
Organism: Sideroxydans sp.; assembly: GCA_020053195.1. Classification (GTDB taxonomy): domain Bacteria; phylum Pseudomonadota; class Gammaproteobacteria; order Burkholderiales; family Gallionellaceae; genus Sideroxyarcus. The sequence continues at coordinate 13,025 of JAGVNQ010000114.1, read as the reverse complement.
ATCTCCACATCGCGCCCGCTGGTGAGTGGCAAGTTCTGGAAAAACGACAAATCTTCTTGCAGTTGAGCATTTTCCTCGTGCAGGCTTTTTACCTGCAATTGCACTTCTTCGGCGGCGGCTTGTTGCATCTGAACCTGGCGCTCATCTATTGCGATCTGGTTGGCTTGCTTCGCATTCTCCGTTTCCAGAAATGTCACCCGCTCATGCAGCTCGGCAATTTTTTGTTCGGCTTCTCCGCGATGGAATCCGGCCAATGCCATCCCGGCATCGTAAGCCCACCAAATCAGAAAACCCGAGATAAACAGAAACGGTAAAGTAATCGCCCAACGCACATACCAAGGCACATGTGGTCGCACGGCCAGACGCGGCGCGGAAATACTGAATCTGCGTTTCAAGCCTCGTATCATAGGATTATGGCAACAATGGGATTAAATTTATTCCGTCCGCCTCGGGTAGCCCGAACATGATGTTCATGTTCTGCACGGCCTGACCCGCAGCGCCTTTGACTAGATTATCAATCACGGACAACACCACCACCGTGTCTCCGCCTTGAGGCCGATGAACCGCGATACGGCAAATATTCGAACCACGCACCGAACGCGTCTCGGGCATGCTGCCCGCAGGCAACACATCGACGAACGCCTCGCCAGCATAACGCTGCTCGAACAATGCCTGCAAGTCTGCTTCTTTCTTGATCCGCCCATACAACGTGGCATGAATGCCGCGTATCAGCGGTGTCAGATGCGGCACGAAAGTCAGTCCGACCGGCTTGCCCAAAACATTCGCCAGTCCTTGTTTGATTTCCGGCAGATGTCTATGCCCAGCCACACCGTAAGCTTTGAAATTATCCGAAGACTCGGAAAACAGCGAGTGAACTTCGGCCTTGCGCCCCGCACCGGACACGCCGGATTTTGCATCGGCGATCAGCGATTCTTCCTCGATCAGCCCCGCTTCCAGCAAAGGGATGAAACCCAGTTGCACTGCCGTCGGATAACAGCCCGGATTGGCCACCAGCCGTGCCGATTTAATCTTCGCCCGATTCACTTCCGGCAAGCCATACACCGCTTCCGCCACCAAGTCGGGACAGGCGTGCGTCATGCCGTACCATTTTTCCCACTCGGCAATGTCTTGAATGCGAAAGTCTGCCGCGAGGTCAATCACCCGCACACCCGCATCCAGCAAGGCGCGCGTCTGCTGCATGGCAATGCCGTTGGGCGTGGCGAAGAACACCACGTCGCACTGGTCGAGATGCGCTTCATCGGGATGGGTAAATTTCAGATCGACATGACCGCGCAAACTGGGGAACATCTGACTGACCGGCGTACCCGCATCGGCGCGCGAAGTGATGACACGCAACTCCGCCTGCGGATGACCCGCCAGCAACCGCAGCAATTCGACTCCGGTATAACCTGTACCGCCAACAATTCCAACCTTAAGCATGTTCTCACCTCAAAAGTGGCTGCGAATGATAAATGAAAAAGCCGCCCGAAGGCGGCTTTTTGATCCAGCGGTTGGTCCCGGGGGACCAACGGTAACCCCGAAGGATTAACGCTTGGAGAATTGTTTCCTGCGACGCGCTTTACGCAGACCGACCTTCTTACGCTCGACTTCGCGTGCATCGCGAGTCACCAGACCGGCTTTGCTCAAAACCGGCTTCAGATTTGCATCGTAGTCGATCAGCGCGCGGGTGATACCGTGACGCACCGCACCAGCTTGACCGGATTCGCCGCCACCAGCAACGTTCACCATGATGTCAAACTTGCCCATCATTTCTGTCAGCTCCAGCGGTTGACGCACCACCATGCGGCCTGTCTCGCGCGAGAAGAACACATCGATAGGTTTGTCGTTGACAACGATGTCGCCCTTGCCGGGCTTCATAAACACACGTGCCACCGCGCTTTTGCGACGACCCGTTCCGTAGTTATAAGTTACGCTCATGATTAAGCCTTCAACAGATCAATAGGTTTCGGTTGCTGCGCGCTGTGCGGATGAGTCGCACCTCCGTAAACCTTGAGCTTGCTCAACATAGCATAACCCAGCGGTCCTTTCGGCAACATGCCGCGCACGGCCTTTTGCAGCACGCGCTGTGGATGGCGCTGTTGCAGCTTGAGGAAATTGGTTTCGTAGATACCGCCGGGATAACCGGTGTGGCGGTAGTACATCTTGTCCTGTGCCTTGTTGCCGGTCACGCGCAGCTTGTCGGCATTGACCACCACCACGAAATCGCCGGTATCGACGTGCGGTGTGTAGATGGCCTTATGCTTGCCGCGCAAGCGGGCAGCGATCTGGCTGGCCAAACGGCCCAGAATCTTGTCGGCGGCATCAACCAGCAACCAGTCATGCTGGACTTCGTGCGGCTTAGCGGAAAATGTTTTCATGGCATTTCCTAAATCTTTAAAATGGATAACGGACTGCGAAGGGCGCGCATTCTATGTGAGACCTCCCCACCTGTCAAACTCTTATCAAAGAGTCTGTAAATCACGCCCGGCTGACCGGGGGAGCAGCATCATATCCAACCACACCTTCCAGCGTACATATTTTTCCGGCAGCCCTTTAACAGACTGAGCCACTTCGATTTTTTCAGCGTACATATTGGCATCCATTGGCAACCCGGCAGCCAACCGCGCCGCACCGAGCAGACTGGCATCGACCTGCGGCAAACGGTAAATGGGGAGCTGAACGCACTGGGCGATGCCTTGCTGCAAACAGCGCAGGTTGGAGCGACCACCGGAAAGATAGACGCGCGTGATGCCGAACTCGCGCTGAAAATCTTGCAGAATGCGCGCCACCCGAAAGACGATGCCTTCTTGCAGCAGCACGGCGATGCGCTGCGGCGGGAGATGATCCACCGACTCCGAAAATATCAGCCCGAGGTCGCCGCGAAAGTACGGCGCACCCAATCCGCTAGGCTCGGCCAGACAGAATATGTCGTCAGCAGCCATATCCTCGGCGCGGCAATCCTTGACCGGATAACCCGCCAACGCGGCAGCAATGGAATTGAGCGTGCCTTCGCACGCCAGATGCGTTTGCCCGTCTTCACCCTGCCACACCAGCGTTTGCAGATAGCCATCCGGCGCTGCCCGCCCCTCGGGCAGATAACACACAACGAAACCGCCCGTGCCCAGATTGACCAATGCTTCCGGCTGATTGCTGCCAATGCTGGAAATCAACGCAGCGGACTGGTCGCCCATGCTGGCTTGCAAGAACAGACCGTTTTGCAATGGCAGATTCAATCCGGCGGACGATTTGATCTGCGGCAACACTTGCAGCGGAATGTCGAACATTTCGCACAATGCAGGCGACCATTGCCCCGTGTGAATATCCATCAACAACGTGCGGGCCGCCATCGAGGCATCGGTGACATGCTGCGCGCCACCCGTCCAGCGCCAAATCAGAAAAGTATCCAACGTGCCCAGCAGCCACTCGCCGCTGATCAACCGTTCGCGCCAATCAGGATGTTCGCGCAGCAGCACACGCAGCTTGGGTGCCAAGTAATAAGGCGTGAGCGGTAGTCCGGTGAGTTCGCGGATTGTTGCTTCTTGCTCGCGCAGTGCGGCACAACTTGCAGAGCCTCTGTCGTCTTGCCATGAAATCAGTGGTGTGATTGGCTGACCGCTGGCACGCTCCCAGATCAGAAATGAAGAGCGCTGACTGCACAACCCCAAAGGGATGCGCGCATCGCTCTGTGGCAAGCATTCTTCCAACACCGCATCCGCAATCTCCGCGTAGGCAAGCGCATCGCTTTCATAGCGCCCGCCATGCACCACGATCTGCGGCGCATGCTGCGACACAATGCCGCCCAGCGTGCCGTCTTGCGACAACAGCCCGGCCTTGATGCCTGTCGTTCCCAGATCGAGGGCGATGGATACAATCATTTCAAAACACGGGGTTGTAGGTGCGAATTCATTCGCACGAATTTCGTTTGATGTGCGAATGAATTCGCACCTACAAAGGTAGTCAAAGACAACAAGCTTCCACCTCTTGCAAAATTCGATCCGAGTCCCACCCCAACACAGGCGCAACCAACTCGGCCAACTTGCGAATCTCCGCCGCGTTCAGCTTCGCAAGAATCAGCAACGGCATACGGCGGCGCAACAGGTCGGGCAGATACAACACCATTTCATCTTTAGCGCATAGCAAAAGATCGGCATAGATGAACGGCAACTCCGCCACGACGCGCGCCGCCAGTTGCGGCGCTCCTGCGACGATTTCAAAAACTTTTTCAACGCGCGAACCATGGCGGCGCAACAGCCACATCGCACTCTCACCATCAATGCCGAGACGTTGCGCACGCAAAACAACTTCATCCGACCACGCAACAAAATCCTGCTGCGGCTTCCACGGCAGGTCATGATTTTTCGTGGCGCAGCCAACATCCACACCCAGCCGCGCGCAAATCACATTCACAATCACCGCCGCATCTTCGCGCGCCGAGGTAAGCTTGCCGCCGATGGCGTGATGCAGCCCGCTGCTGTCCGTCTTCAATTCCCAATCGCGGCTGGCTTTGGACGGATGCGCCGCGTCGCTCTGCTTCATCGCGCGCAGCCCGGCATAGCTGCCGATCACATCAGTTTTCTTCAACTCCGTTTTCAAATAACCGTTGGCGGCGGCCAGCAAATAATCCACCTCTTCATCCTCGACCACCACGTGAGCTATGTCGCCGCGATAGTCGGTATCCGTCGTGCCCAGCAGCGTGCGCCCGTACCACGGAATGATGAAGAACACGCGCCCGTCCTGTTTCGCCGTGAGCAAAATCGCCTCGCTGGTCGGCAGCGCGGGCAGCACCAGATGAATGCCCTTGCTCAAACGACACCACTCGCGCCCTTGCGCGGTTGCCGTCGTCCATTGGCCTACGGTATTCACGCATTGCTTGGCGCGCACCGGCAATGTCGCGCCGGTCATCACATCCTGCACCGTCGCGCCGCACACCTTGCCGCCCTCTTCGCTCCACGCCACGAGCTTGGCGTAATTCACACACACCGCTCCGTGCGCCAGCGCGCCCGCCACCAGCTCCAACACCAACCGCGCATCGTCGGTCTGCGCATCGCCATAAGTGAAACCGCCTTTTAATCTTGGCGGGGCATCGCTTGTTGTAGGAGCGAGCTTGCTCGCGAATGTTTTCCAAATCTTCGCGAGCAAGCTCGCTCCTACATCCGCGCGCTCAACCTGATTCAACGCAGCTCCCGCCAGAAATGGAAAATGTGCGGAAAATTCCTTGTGCCACAAATGATGATGGCGCATCGGCTCGCCGGGGAAACCCGCCAGCGTGTCGTACAACGTCAGCCCCGCCGCCAGCAACAGCGTGCCGTTGCGACTGTCCGCATACACCGGCACACCGAAGCGCATGGGCCACACGCGATGCGGCGCAATTTGCAGCAACAACTTTCTTTCCTTCAGCGCCTTGCGTACCAGCTTGAAATCGTAAGTCTCCAGATAGCGCAGCCCGCCGTGAATCAACTTGCTCGACGCAGACGAAGTTCCACTCGCCCAATCCCCCTGCTCCACCAACGCCACCCGCAACCCGCGCAGCGCCGCGTCATAAACCATCCACGCGCCATAGATCCCGCCGCCGCAGACCAGCAGATCGAAATCGTTTTGCAGAGCAGAAAAGTTGCGTTGCATGTTGCTCCTGAAATGTCTAATGCCCCGCAAGGCGCGTCAATAGGCGATCTACGACGTGCGATTCTTGTAGATAGCCGTATTTATTGGCTTGGCGTTAAATTAACTTTGCGCAATTTCGGCATTCCGGGTCATTGAATCTTGCGAATGGCGTTGTTGGCGGAATCCGCCACGTACAAACTTACCCCGTCGGTTGCGATGCCTATCGGCTGATAAAACAAGGGCGATTGGACTCCGCTATCTGTGCTGCCGCTCGCACCCGCCGTACCTGCCAATGTCGTTTCCGCACCTGAAGCCAGCACGATCTTGTGAATGGTGTGGTCGTAACTACGGGTCACGTACAAATTGCTGCCATCGGTACAAATTCCCTTGGGGTCTGCAAACGTAACGGAAGTGGCCAGCGTGCTTACCGCACCCGTCGCGATCACGATTTTTCGGATGGCTTGATTGACTGTATCTGCAACATACAGATTGGCTCCGTCTGTCGTCAGCCCATGCGGTGAAGAAAAGCGTGCGGCAGCGCCGGTATTATTGACGTTGCCGCAAGCCCCAGCCGTCCCTGCCAGAGTTGACACCACTTTGGTGGCAATCACGATTTTGCGGATGGTGCAATTGCCGCTATCGGCCACATACAGATTGGTGCCGTCCGTAGTGATTCCTTGCGGGAAATTGAACGATGCACTCACCCCGCTTGCCGTATCGGCAACACCGGATATAGCGGGCGTTCCCGCCAGTGTCGAAACATCTTTGGTGGCGATCACGATCTGGCGAATGGTATGGTTCTGCGTATCGGAAACGTACAAATTCGTGCCGTCGGTTGTGATGCCCGTGGGTAAATTGAATTGGGCCGCTGCGCCAGTGCCGTCGCCGATGCCTGAAGTTGCCCCTCCCGTACCCGCCAGCGTTGACACCACCCCGGAGGCAATCGTAATTTGGCGAATGGAATTGTTGAAGCTGTCGGCCACGTAAAGATTCGTGCCGTCGGTTGTCACGCCTTCGGGAGAATAGAATTGTGCAGATACCCCGCTCGCATCAAGGGTGCCCGGATTCAGCGAAGACCCTGCAAACGTGCTGACCACCCCGAAAAGACTCAATGATGTGCCCAGAAAATTGCCGCCTATCAACCCGCTTGGCTTGTTGCCCGAACTACCTCCTCCGGACGATCCTCCGCCACCGCAGGCAGCCAGCCCCAGCAAAGCAATCATCGCCAACGCCCATCCCGCTTCGCACACTCCGAATAATGCCGAACGAATCTTCATTTCATCCCCCCAAGTTACGTGTGAAAAAACCGGGCCGAACAAGCCCGAACCAAAGATAGTCTCTACAGCTTACCCCGCATCCCCAACGCCTTCCACGGCACATCGCTGATCAGCACATCCACGCCCAGCGTCAGCGCGCGGCTGATCTCTTCGTCGCTGTTGCAGGTATAGACGGCGATGAATTTGCCGCGCTCGCGCACAACACCCATCATGCCTTCGTCCAGCGTGTCTATGTGGACGCACACGCCGTGCAGGAACGGGTGTTCGGTCAAGGCGCGTTGGGCGAAGTCGGCTTGGTGTTCGGGTTCGAGGTTGTACACCAGCGGGAATTCCGGGGCGATGGAATGGGCGTAGATGAGGCCGTCCAGATTGAACGACGAAGCCATGACGCGCCCGTCGCTCACGTCGCCGGCCAGCGCCAGCGTCTGCCGCACTTTGAGTTCGCGCCGTGTGTTGTCTTCCCAATCGCGCAATTTGATTTCCAGCAGCAGGCGACAGCGCGCGCGGTAAGCGGCGAGGAATTGTTGCAAGCTCATCAGACCTTCGGGGGTGGCTGAAGAAGAAAAGTGTGCGGCGAAATTCATGGATTGCAATTGCGCAAGATCGTAGTCGTCGATGTGTTTGCCGGGCAGATTTAGTTTCTTCAAGTCGCGGTCGTGCCACAACACGGCAACTTCGTCGCGACTCAATTGCACATCAGTTTCGATACCGTCAATTGGGTAGGTTAACGCCTGGTCGAACGCGCTGCGCGTGTTCTCTGGTGCTTCTTGATTTGCGCCGCGATGGGCGAAGATTAGAGTCTTACTATTCATAAAATCCTTTAGGCAATCCAGCGTTTTGCTCCCTTCTCCCGCTGGCGGGAGAAGGGCTGGGGATGAGGGTCTGTGCGATGCAATAAATCTGTTTATAACTCAACGACCCTCTCCCTAACCCTCTCCCGCCAGCGGGAGAGGGAATAATAGTAGGGAGCGCTGCGCACCATTCGTTTATCCAAGCCCCTCAATAAACGCTTCCATCGACTTCTCCATCGCCGCGTAATGCGGGTTATACGTCAGCCTGCGCAGCACGCCGCGTTGCAGATTTTGCGGGTGAACTTCGCCATAGAGCATGTCTTGCGCCCGCGCCATACATGCGGTGTAGCCCGCTGTGTCATGCGGCAGATAATGCAGGCAGTTGGCGTATTGACCCGCTGCGCCGTAATGCTCGTCTTGCGGCGGCACGACGATGGCGGTGTGGGCGCTGCTGAGGATGCGACTCTCCGGCAGTGCGCTGTATATCCACTCGACATTCGGCTGTTCGATTTTTTCCGTGGCGTACCACAGCAGTTTGCTGGCCGGATGTTGCGCGCGCCGCATGAAGCGCAAGGTCGCGTCGGCGTTCACCGTGGCATCGTCGGCGCTGGCGGCGGCGAATACCGGGATGGCAATTTCGCCTTGCGGCAAGGCCCGGGTCAGCGCGTACATCTGCGCCGCCGCGTTATTGCAGAACGATTCGTATTTGTACAAATCCTTATCCTGCCGCACTTCCAGCCACGCCGCTTTCGGCAGCAGCCAACTATAGAGTTTGTGCAGGTTCGCCCACTTCGCGCGCGGGTTGATTTCGAACGCGGGCGAAAACAGGAACAGGCCGCGCACTCGCTTATCCTGCGATGCATGCAGCACACTCAACGCCGCGCCCGCCGAGAAACCGCCCAGATACAACTCGTCCGCTTCGGAGGCCAGACAGTCCGCGCCGTAGCGCACCGCCTTCGCCCATTCCTGCCAGCGCACATGCAGCAGATCACCGGGCTGCGTGCCGTGCCCCGGCAACAACACGGCCATCACGCGGAAACCGTTGCGCTGAAAAAACGCGGCGAGGTGATGTATGTGGTAGGGTGAATCGCTCAGGCCGTGAACCAAAAGAATGCCGCGTTTGAAAGGTTTGTCGCGGCCACGGGCAAAGTCGCCCTCGGGCAGCAGCTCGAACGGCGCGTTACCCGCCACGATTTTCTCCTGCTCGTTTTTGCCTTCGTGCGCCAGATGCAACATGGCACGCGTTTCCCGCACGTAGTCGGCAAAAGAAAGTTCGCCCCCGGCAAAGGCCGAATTCATGCCGGAAATTTTGTGTCGCAAACCCAATATGTACATTTATTTTTCCGTCATATTCACGTAACAACCCGGCGCTACTGTACCCGCCTCAAAAACTATCAGAGGTGAGCGCCATGTCCGCCATTCTACCTGCTGAACACTACCGTTCGTTTCCCCGCGCGCCGCGCGCGCAGCTTCTGTCCAACCTGGTGTTGGCGCAAGAAAAGGAACTGGCCATGACACCGCTGGAGGAAATTATCGTCAAACGCAGGCTGAGCGCGCTGTTCCAGCCGATTGTGGATATGGGAAACGGCGAATGTTTGGGTTACGAGGGACTGATACGCGGTCCGGCGGAAAGTCTGCTGCATTTGCCCGTACATTTGTTTGACACCGCCGAACAGGAAGATTTGTCGCTGGAAGTGGAAATGTTGTCGCGCCAAATCGTGCTGGAGACATTTGCCAAACTAGACCTGCCCGGCAAACTGTTCCTCAACGTCAGCCCCGAAACGCTGACCCACCCCAGCTTCAAAAACGGCCAGACGCTGGCGTATTTGAACAAGCTTGGCGTGGACCCGCAGCGCGTGATTATCGAAATCACCGAGAATCAGCCCACCTTCGATTTCGAGGCCATGCGCGGCGCGCTGTTGCACTACCGCGCCATGGGTTTCCAGATCGCCATCGACGATCTGGGCGAAGGTTTTTCCAGCTTGCGCTTGTGGTCCGAACTGCGCCCGGAGTTCATCAAGATCGACAAACATTTCGTCAGCGGCGCAGATACAGACCCGATCAAATTGCAGTTCCTTAAATCCATCCAGAGCATCGCCGAAAGCTGCGGCACGCGCGTCATTGCCGAAGGGGTGGAAACCGCAGCCGAGCTGCGTGTGGTCAAAAATATTGGCATCGCGCTGGGGCAGGGATATTTCATCGGCCGCCCCAGTCCTACCCCGCCGCCACAGGCATCGGATGAATCGCGCCGCATCATCCACGCCGCCAACATCGCCGTATCCCGCCAAGCCGAGCTGCCCCAGCGCTCGCACATCAAGGCGTTCAAACTGATGAATTATGTGGAACCGGTGCAGCCCGACACGCTGATCGACAAAATCTTCGACCGCTTCAATGCCGACAGCACCCTGCACATCATCCCGCTGGTGCATCACACTAAGCCGCTGGGGCTCATCAACCGCTACCACTTTATCGACCGCTACGCCAAACCGTTCCAGCGCGAATTGCACGGCAAAAAACCGTGCGGCGAGATCATCACCGGCGCGCCGCTGCTGGTCGAAAAAAACATGCCCATCGAGGAACTCAGCCATTTCCTGTCCGAGACCGACAGCCGCCATTTCGCCGACGGCTTCATCATCACCGAAGGCGGGCGCTACATCGGCGTGGCATCCGGGCAAGACTTGCTGCGCGAGCTGACGCAGATGCAACTGGAAGCCGCGCGCTACGCCAACCCGCTCACACTGTTGCCCGGCAACGTGCCGATCAACGACCACATCGAACGCCTGCTGCAAAGCGACACCGCCTTCGTCGCCTGCTACTGCGACCTCGATTATTTCAAACCTTTCAACGACACCTACAGCTACCGCGAAGGCGACGAGATGATCCGGCTCTGCGGACACATTCTCAACTGGGCGTGCGACCCGAAACACGACTTCATCGGCCACATCGGCGGCGACGATTTTATTTTGCTGATGCAAAGCCGCGACTGGAAAACGCGCTGCGAACAAGCACTGCGCCAGTTCCAGCAAGCTGCCGGATTGCTGTTCGAGCCAGCACATTTGGAAGCGGGCGGCTACAGCAGCGAAGGTCGCGACGGGGTGATGAAATTTCATCCGCTCACCAGCTTGTCCATCGGTGCGATCCAAGTAACGCCGGGGAAATTTGCCTCGCATCACCAAGTGTCCGCCGCCATGTGCGACGCGAAAAAGATGGCGAAAAAAATTTCCGGTAACAGTTTGTTTGTCGAGCAACGTAATGCGGTTTTGAAAACATAAAGGAGAAATACATGAAACGATTTGCCACAGATGTTTCGAGAAATTCATTTGCCAGTATTCGCTCATTGCTGCTCACTCGGGGCTTTGGCAAAACGCTGGAATATTTTTGTACGTTTTCGGTGTTCTCGGTGAAGTAGAAAATTCCGTCATTCCGGCGCAGGCCGGAATCCAGTTGAGAAAAAATTCCCGCGCAAGCGGGACAACACCTTGGGTTTTGTCTGCTTCGCAGAATATTTTTTCGCTGGATTCCGGCCTGCGCCGGAATGACGGCTCAATGTATTTCCGTGTAAAGCCACCATGACCCGATACCCCATCGCCCTGTTCCGCGCCACCCGCTTCGCGCTGCATCTCGTTTACGGCCTGACCATTGCCGTGGCTTTTCCGTGGTTTGGTTTGTCGGTGCGACGGCGCATTCTGCAACAATGGTCGCGCAGCTTGCTCGACATCTTCAATGTAAAAATTCACTTCAACACCAAGCAAACATATCACGGCCTGATCGTCACCAACCACATCTCGTGGCTGGATGTTTTCGTGTTGAACGCAGTGGTGCCGATGCGTTTCGTGGCCAAGTCCGAAGTGCGGCGCTGGCCGGCCATCGGCTGGTTGTGTGCACGCGCGCAAACGCTGTTCATCGAACGCGGCAAAGCGCGCTCGGCGGCGCGCATCAATATGCAAATGGTCGAGCTGTTGCAGCACGGCGAATGCCTCGCCGTGTTCCCCGAAGGCACGACGACAGATGGCAAACATCTCGCGCATTTCCACTCTTCGCTGCTGCAACCCGCGATTAATGCCAAGGCGCTTGTACATCCCATCGCCATCCGCTATCAGGATGAGCACGGCGCGCAAAGCAACGCCGCCGCGTATATCGGCGACATGAGTTTCGGTGAGTCGTTGTGGAATATTTTGAGTACGCGCGAACTGCATGTGCGCTTGATCGCCACCGCGCCACTGGAAGCTTGCGGTATGGACAGGCGCAGCCTGACGATGATGGCGCATGAGCGTATCGGCGACGCGGTGCGCGCCGGAAACCAAACAAAAACTTTTGCCACAGAGTACACAGAGATCACAGAGAAAGATGGGATTACCCAACTTTCCGCAGTCCCAGACAGAGTGTGATTCACACCTACTGACGAATTCCAATTTCACCCAATGCTCCATCTGTTTGTCTCACTTTCTCTGTGCCCTCTGTGCCCTCTGTGTTCTCTGTGGCAAATGGTTTTCAGCTTCACCGAACTTTCATATTGCCTTAACCCCCGCGCAACATTCGCCCAGTAATCTGCTCCCATCAACACTAGAGGAGCACAACGATGTTAGATCTGATCCAGCAGCAGTCGCACCAATCGCAACGCAGGCTGTCATTTAATCTGGCGCGCAATGTGGCCGAAGTGACCGAAGCGCAGCGCATCCGCTTTAAAGTTTTCGGCGAAGAGATGGGCGCGAATCTGCCCAGCGCCGAGCTGGGTCTGGACATCGACCGCTTTGACAAATACTGCGACCACTTACTGGTGCGCGACCACAGCAACGACAAAGTGGTGGGCACGTATCGCATCCTGCCGCCGGAGCAAGCGCGCATTGCCGGGGGTTATTATTCCGAAACCGAATTTGATTTATCGCGTCTGGAGCACCTGCGTGAACGCATGGTGGAAGTCGGTCGCTCCTGCGTTCACCCGGATTACCGCGACGGCGCGACCATCACCCAATTGTGGAGCGGGCTGGCGGATTACGTGGGCAAACACAACCACGAATATCTGATTGGCTGCGCCAGCATCAGCATGGGCGACGGCGGCCACTACGCCGCCAGCGTGTATAACAAAATTCACAAATTACACGCCGCGCCCGCCGAATACACCGTGTTCCCGCACTGCCGTCTGCCGCTGGAATCGCTGAACCAAAACCTCGAAGTCATCATCCCGCCGCTGATCAAAGGTTATCTGCGCTTGGGCGCGTACATCGCGGGCGAACCGGCGTGGGACCCCGATTTCAACTGCGCCGACGTATTTATTTTGATGCCGGTGGCGCGCATGAACGCGCGGTACGCCAAGCACTTTATGCGGCAGGCGGCGAATTCGTAACAGTTTGTAGGA
>JAGVNQ010000306.1 GCA_020053195.1 Sideroxydans sp. | reverse complement strand
CACCGCCCAGTTTCTCGCTCGCCAGCCATGCTCCCAGCGCGGCCCCGGCCGCACTGGCGAAACCGGTTGAAACCAGCAAGTTTGTGTCGATGTCGGCCACGCCGACATGAGCCAGAAATCCGGCCAGTGACGCGAAGAGCACCACGAAAGAAGCACTCGCCGATGCGCGTTTGGGTTCCAAGCCGGAAGCCACCAAAGCGGGAACGATAATATTGCCGCCGCCCACGCCCAGCAAACCACCCACAAATCCCGCCAGTGCACCGACCGGCAAGCCCAGTATCAGCGCCTCGCGGATCGAGACTTGGGCGCCGCGCACTTTGGGCCGGTAGAAAAAGATCATCGCGGCAGCGAACAAAAGAAACCCCACAAACAGCCACAACAACAGTGTGCGATCCAGCCCCTGCGCGACATGCACGCCGATTGGCGAAGCCAGCACCGCCAGCACCAACATGGGAATTACCAGCCGCCACTCCACCAGACCATTGCGGATGAAGGTTACCGAAGCGACGGCCATGGCGATTGCATTGAGCAGCAACGCAGTCGCCATGGCCGTGTGCAACTCCACGCCGAAGGCCAGGAATACCGGTATCAAAATGAAAGCCGCACCGACGCCTGCCATTGCGAACACCGTGGTCAGCAAAAAGGTCAACAGTGCGGCAAGAGCGATCATGAATTATCCCTTGTTAACCGCAACAACCCGCTTGCCCTGTAGCCCGCGCCACCTGGATTGGCGGACACGGCACACTGGCGTAGGAACAGAACACACAACAGTCGCCGGGCTTGGGTTTGAGTAATGTTTTGCACGCCGGGCATTCGTAAAACCACTGGCAGGCATCGGTGGGCATGGTCAGCGTTTCGGCGTGACCGCAGGCGGGACAAGTCAGCAAAGATTCCAGTTGCGGGATCATGGCAGGCGCTTTCGATGGAGTTCACCGGAAAGTTGTGTGCCCGGTGCAATGGTATTGAACACGGTGCCGTATTTCTTCACGTTCTCGTGCAGCAGTTCCAGCCGCTTCTCGCTCTCGTCGCTATCGACGATGATCTCGTAAGTGATGGATTCCATCTTCGGCGGCACATCCTGGCGCACGCCTTCCACGCGCACTTCCACCCCGCGCAACTCGAATTTCAGAATCGGCGTGATGCGTTCGATACCCTTGATGATGCAGGCAGACAAAGCGGCCAACAACAACTCGGCGGGATTGAATGCATCGGCACGACCGGCCATATCGGTGTCCAGCGTGATGACGGCCTCCTTGCAATGCGCCACACTGCCGTGCGCGTCGCTGCGCACGGTGCGGACATTGAACTGCATTTTCTTTGCGGTTTCGGTCATGGTTATCTCACTTGAAAGCGGACGCACATGCCGAGCCGACGGAAAGGCTCAAGCAGGCATGCCCAGTATGCGCCCTGTCAGCCTGCGCGCAACGGGTGCGAGGAAAAAGATGATCGGTACAGCAACCACATAGGCGATGGAAAATGCCTTGAACCACAGTTGTACAAAGCCATCTATCCAGCCCACATTGGCCAGCGTGATGATCAACGTCATGACGGACACCATGATCGTGCCCATCACGATGGAAAACACCAGATGGAATTTCTTTTGCGGATTCATTCTTGTCATCCTCCCCTGCGCTTAGAGCCAAGCTGCGATCTTGTCGCGGCTCGGAATACCGCCCGAATGCACCACCTTGCCATCGACTACCACGCCGGGTGTGGACATCACGCCGTAAGCCATGATGGCCTGAATATCTTCAACCTTCTCCAGTTCGATTTCCACGCCTTTTTCCTTCGCGACTTCTTCAACCAGTTTCTGCGTAGTCTTGCAATTGGCACAACCCGTGCCGAGGACTTTGATGTTCTTCATGATCTACTCTCCTTGTAAATATCAGCAGCAGGATTTGCCGTCTTTGATCGGTGTGCAGCACTTGCTCTTGTCATAGCCGAACATGCCCAGAATTTTCACCAGCGGGCAAAATCCGGTGAAACCCATCTGAAACAGGTTGAAGCCGACGAACAGCGTCAGCCACAGCCAGCTCATCTGCGACAGGTCGGCCTGTCCCTGCCAATGCGCCAGACCCAGACTGCCCATCACCACAGCACCCGCAAAGATGCTCACGATACGATTCACTTCCATGTTACGACTCCTCTTGCTTGCAGTGTGCCGCCAGGACCGGGCAGCACGATCGGTTTGTTCAAACATCAGCGCTCAGCGCCAGCCCATCATTTGCGCCAGCAGGTAGCTGCCATAAAGCATCAGCAACAACCCGGCGATACGCGTGAAATACCAGTTGACCCTGCCCGCCCAGCGCGAATCGGCCAGCCACTGCGCAAACCCCACCGAACTCCCCGCCGCCAGCAACAGTGCGGAATGCCCGACCGAATACAAAAACATCAGCAGCGTGCCGTACAACACATCGCCCTGCTCGCCGATGAGGGCGAGAATGCCGACCATCACCGGCGTGGCGCAGGGCGCAAAAACAAAACCGGACAAGGCGCCGGTGACAAACGCCCCGATGATGCCTTTCCAGCGGGCGGGTGCGACCTCGCCGCTGCCGCTTTG
>JAGVNQ010000339.1 GCA_020053195.1 Sideroxydans sp. | reverse complement strand
TGTGGTGAAACGTCCAATGGTGAAACGGATGGAGCTGTGCGCCAACTCGTCGTTGCGACCCAGCGCACGCAACACATACGACGGTTCCAGACTGGCCGAGGTGCAGGCCGAGCCGCTGGACACCGCGATGTCTTTCACCGCCATGATGAGCGATTCGCCTTCGACAAAGTTGAAGCTCACGTTCAAATTGTGCGGCACGCGCTGTTGCATGTCGCCGTTGAGGTACACCTCTTCCATGCTGGACAACCCTGCCCATAAGCGGTCGCGTAATGCGCGTATGCGTTCGTTTTCAACGGCCATTTCTTCCTTGGCAATACGGAAGGCTTCGCCCATGCCGACGATCTGGTGCGTGGCCAGCGTGCCGGAACGGAAGCCGCGCTCATGCCCGCCGCCGTGCATTTGCGCTTCCAGACGCACGCGCGGTTTGCGCCGCACATACAACGCGCCAATACCTTTCGGACCGTAGGTTTTATGCGCGGAAAAACTCATCAAATCGACTTTGAGTTTTTGCAGATCAATCGCTACTTTGCCGGTGGCCTGCGCCGCATCGACATGGAACAGGATACCTTTGGCGCGGCAGATTTCGCCGATGGCCGCGATGTCCTGGATCACACCGATTTCGTTGTTCACCAGCATCACCGACACGATGGTGGTGTCGGGACGCAAGGCGGCTTTGAGCTTTTCCAGATCGAGCAAACCATTTGGCTCGGGATCGAGATAAGTCGCGGAGAAACCCTGACGCTCCAATTCGCGCACAGTATCGAGAATGGCTTTGTGTTCGGTTTGCACGGTGATGATGTGCTTGCCTTTGTCGGCGTAAAAATGCGCCGCGCCTTTCAGTGCGAGGTTGTTCGATTCAGTCGCGCCGGAGGTCCACACGATCTCTTTTGGATCAGCGTTGACCAGCGCCGCCACTTGCTCGCGTGCGCGTTCGACCGCTTCATCCGCCGTCCAGCCAAAAGAGTGTGAACGCGAAGCCGGGTTGCCGAATTTTTCGGTGAGATAGGGAATCATCTCGTCGGCCACGCGCGGATCAACCGGAGTGGTCGCCGAATAATCCAGATAAATGGGAAGTTGAAGTGCCATGAAATCCCCGCGAATTACGCCGTAACCGCTTGCGAGTTTGCTTTCATTTCCTTGGCGACTACAGCGCCTGGCTCAGCCTTGCATTGACCGTCCACCAACTGCTGCAAATTGATTTTGCCCAGATATTCGTGGATCGTTTCGTTCAAGCCGTACCACAGCTCGTGCGTCATGCAAGGTTTGCCGTCCTGGCAATCGCCTTTGGCGCTGCAATTGGTGACATCCAGCGGCTCGTCCACCGCGACGATGATATCCACCACCGTGATCTTGTTGGCCGGACGCGCCAGACAATAACCGCCGCCTGGGCCGCGCACGCTGGCCACCACGTTGCTGCGGCGCAATTTGCCGAACAACTGTTCCAGATACGACAAAGAAATTTTCTGGCGCTCGCTGATACCCGCCAATGTCACCGGCCCGTTGCCGCTGCGAAGCGCCAAGTCAACCATCGCCGTTACTGCAAAACGCCCTTTTGTTGTCAGCCTCATTTTTTATACTCTCCAAGTTAATTCAGACTAGCGCGTTAACCGCGCATCCATATTCCTACTGCCGCTAGGGGGAATAATAGAATACCTGATTCTTTTAATCAACAATCTTATTCAAGTGATTGGGATCGAACTTGTCGGCGGTCGCGCGCTCCTCTTCCACCGGCACACCCATTTTTTCCAATTGTTGCAGAATAAAGTCAATGCGCTGATCGACCGTTACGCTATGTCCCAACAGGCCGTGAATGGCTTTGGACAGCGGATCATTCTGGTCGTTGCCTATGCCGTAAGCATTGAACACGGGCGCGGCTTTTTTCTCTTCATCGAGGATACGCGCCGGAATACCCGCAGCCGTTGCTCCAGCCGGAACATCCTTCACCACCACCGCGTTGGAGCCTATCTTCGCGCCGTCGCCGATATGGATAGGGCCCAACACTTTCGCGCCCGCGCCAATCACCACGCCGTTGCCCAAAGTCGGATGGCGCTTGCCTTCTTTCCATGACGTACCGCCCAGCGTCACGCCGTGATACATGGTCACGTCGTCGCCGATTTCGGCGGTCTCGCCTATCACCACACCCATGCCGTGGTCGATAAAGAAGCGCTTGCCGATAGTCGCACCCGGATGAATTTCGATGCCGGTAATCCAGCGCGCGAAATGCGAAATGAAACGCGCCAGCCATTTAAAGTTGGCGTGCCACAGCGTATTGGACAGGCGATGAAAAATGCGCGCGTGCAAACCGGGATAGCAGGTCAGCACCTCGAACGTGGTGCGCGCCGCCGGGTCGCGCTTGAATACACTGGCAATGTCTTCGCGGATATTGTTAAACATTTGGGTGCTCTTCCTGATAGCGTTTTTTCAGGCGCGCATTGTACTCGGTTGCCACGCTCAGCATACCGCGCAGGATGTTGATTTCCTCATCTTCCAGCCGCGTGCGCGAGTAAAGACGACGCAGGCGCTGCATCAGTCGCGCCGGGTTTTGCGTGGTGAAAAAACCAATCTCGAACAATGTCTTTTCCAGATGCGCGTACAACCCTTCCACCCGTTCGTGCGTGGCGGGCTGAATCTCCGGCGCTACCCGCGTGAATGACGCTGCCGCCACACTCAGCTCGTAAGCGATCACCTGCACCGAGGCCGCGATGTTGAGCGAGGAAAAATCGGGATGCGACGGAATGTTCACGCCCAACTGCGCCTTGCCCATTTCCTCGTTGGTCAGCCCCGACATCTCGGTACCGAACAACAACGCCACCGGCTGCGATGCCGCTTGCTGCAACACCTCCGGCATCGCCTCGCGCGGCGTTTTCACCGCAATGGAAATGTCGCGCAAGCGCGCCGTCATCGCCACCGTGAACACCACATCGCGCAACGCCTCGTCAATAGAGTCGCACACCACCGCATTCTGCAAAACGTCATCCGCCCCCGCCGCCATCGCCGTGGCCTGCGCATCGGGAAAATAGCGCGGATTGATAAGATACAAATGACGCAAACCCATTGTTTTCATCGCCCGCGCCGCCGCGCCGATGTTACCGGGATGAGTGGTGTGGCTGAGGACGACGCGGATGTTATTGAACATAGTTTTCTTCAGTCGCTTGTCGTTAGTCGCTAGTTGTTTTATCCGCTGCGCGGGTTTTGACTCAACTAACGACTAACGACTCCCAACTCCGTTTTTAGGTAAAATGCACGCCGGATTTCCCCAGCTCATTAAAAAGGTCGTACTGATATGCACCCCATGCTCAACATCGCGGTGAAGGCCGCGCGTCGCGCCGGTAATTTGATTCACCGTGCCGCCGACAATCTCGACCATCTCACCGTCACCAAAAAATCCCACGCGGACTATGTCAGCGAAGTGGATCGCGCCGCCGAGCGCATCATCATCGAAGCCTTGCAGCAGGCCTATCCCAAGCACGCGATTCTAGCAGAAGAGAGCGGCGCTCAAGGCGAGTCGGAATACGTGTGGATCATTGATCCGTTGGACGGTACGACCAATTTTTTGCACGGTGTGCCGCAGTACGCCGTTTCCATCGGACTGCAACACAACGGCGTGATGACGCAGGCGGTGGTGTATGACCCGACCAGCAACGACCTGTTCACCGCCACGCGCGGCAGCGGCGCTTACCTCAACGACAAACGCCTACGCGTAAGCAAGCGCAAGGAAATGGCCGACAGCTTGATCGGCACTGGATTCCCCTACACCCGCTTTGAAAACATGCAAGCCTATATGGCGATCTTCGGCGAGCTGATGCAGAAAACCGCCGGACTGCGCCGCCCCGGCGCGGCCTCGCTCGATCTAGCATGGGTCGCCGCTGGCCGTTACGACGGCTTCTTCGAGACCGGACTCAAGCCGTGGGACATCGCCGCAGGCGCGTTGCTCATCACCGAAGCGGGCGGCATCGTGAGCGACCTCGCGGGCAACCAGAACTTCATGACCAGCGGCCACGTGTGCGCGGGCAACCCGTTCATCCAGGAACAGCTGCTGCAAATCATCGCGCCGCATTTGACGGCGGAACTGAAGGGCTGATAAACGGCATGGCTGCCGACGCACCCGACAACGGCATGAGCCCACAAGAAAAACACACGCCCATGATGCAGCAGTACCTGCGCATCAAAGCAGAGCATCCCGGCCTGCTGCTGTTTTACCGCATGGGCGATTTCTACGAGCTGTTCCACGACGACGCGGTGCGCGCCGCCAAGCTGCTCGACATCACCCTCACCCAGCGCGGCGCATCCAACGGCAACCCGATCAAGATGGCGGGCGTGCCATATCACGCCGCCGAGCAATATCTGGCGCGCCTGGTAAAGATGGGCGAGTCCATCGCCATCTGCGAACAAATCGGCGACCCCGCCACCAGCAAAGGCCCGGTCGAACGCAAAGTGATGCGCATCGTCACGCCCGGCACCGTCACCGATTCCGCTTTGCTGGAAGAGAAGCGCGACAGCTTGTTGCTGGCAATCTCCTCCCGCCGCGTCGCTTCTACTCCTCCCCTGACAAGGGGAGGCCGGGAGGGGTTTGCAGTTGGTTTAGCTTGGTTAAACCTAGCCTCCGGCCAATTCTTCGTGTGCGAAACCACCACCGAAAATCTCCCCGCCGAACTGGAGAGATTACAGCCTTCCGAGATCCTCCACGCCGAAAGCACTGCCCCGCAAGCCAGTATCCATGCGGCTCTTCGGGCATTGCCCGATTGGCATTTCGATGTGGAAAGCGCACGCCGCGCCCTGTGCCAGCAATTTTCCACGCTCGATTTAGCCGGATTCGGCTGCGAGAATTTCACAGTCGGACTGGAAGCCACAGGCGCGCTACTCGGCTACGCCAAACTCACCCAAGGCCAAGCCATCAGCCACATCCGAAGCGTACAGGTGTACAGCGCCGAACGCTACGTGCGCATGGATGCCAGCACGCGACGCAATCTGGAAATCACCCAAACCCTGCGCGGCGAACCCGCGCCCACCCTGCTCTCGCTGCTCGACACCTGCGCCACCAACATGGGCAGCCGGTTGCTGGCGAACTGGTTGCATCATCCGTTGCGTGATCGCGCTGTGCTGCAAGCGAGGCTGGATGCGGTAGCGCAACTCTTGCTTCCCTCTCCCCCCGGGAGAGGCATTGAGGGTGAGGGAACAAACGTTGATGTACGCACCGAGTGTTCCCTCACCCCAACCCTCTCCCGGAGGGAGAGGGAGCTTTACCCCCAAATCCACGACCACTTGAAACCCTGCGTCGATGTCGAGCGCATCACCGCCCGCATCGCCCTGCGCAGCGCGCGTCCGCGCGACCTTTCCGGTTTGCGCGATACGCTGCTCACTTTGCCGCAGTTACACGCCGCACTTGTAGGTCGGGTTTCAACCCGACAACACAATAATGATGTCGGGCTGAAGCCCGGCCTACAAAACCTGCCACTCATTGCCGCTCTGGCCAACACCCTGCAATCCGACCCGTCGCTGGTCGAACTACTGCAAGCGATGCTCAAGCCCGAACCCTCCTCCGTCCTGCGCGAAGGCTCTGTCATCGCCGACGGCTTCGACTCCGAACTAGATGAATTAAGAGGCATCCAAACCAACTGCGGCGATTTCCTGCTCGCGTTGGAAACCCGCGAACGCCAGCGCACCGGCATCACCACGCTGAAAGTCGAATACAACCGCGTCCACGGTTTCTACATCGAAGTGAGCGCCGCGCAATCGGTCAACGTGCCGGACGATTACCGCCGCCGCCAGACGTTGAAGAACGCCGAACGCTACATCACGCCGGAACTGAAAGCGTTCGAGGACAAGGCGCTCTCCGCCAACGACCGCGCGCTGGCACGCGAGAAATATCTCTACGAACAACTGCTCGACCAACTCGCCCCCTACATCGCGCAACTGCAAAACATCGCCGCCGCCGTCGCCGAACTGGACGTGCTCGCCACCTTCGCCGAACGCGCCACCACGCTGAACTTCAGCGCGCCGCAATTCGCCGACGACGCGCAGATCAACATCGTCAAAGGCCGCCATCCGGTGGTGGAAGCGCAAGTCGATCAGTTCACGCCCAACGACACCACACTCAACGACGCGCGCCGCACGCTGCTCATCACCGGCCCCAACATGGGCGGTAAATCCACCTACATGCGCCAGGTCGCCATCATCGCGCTGCTCGCGCATATCGGCTGCTTCGTTCCCGCGCAAGCCGCAGTGCTGGGCGAGATCGACCAAATCTTCACGCGCATAGGCGCATCGGACGACTTGGCCTCGGGACGCTCCACCTTCATGGTCGAGATGACCGAGGCCGCCAACATCCTGCACAACGCCACCGAAAAAAGTCTGGTGCTGGTGGACGAGATCGGGCGCGGCACTTCCACCTTCGACGGCCTCGCCCTCGCCTACGCCATCGCCCGCCACCTGCTGGAAAAGAACCGCAGCTACACCCTGTTCGCCACCCACTATTTCGAACTCACACGACTCGCCGAAGAATTCACCCAACTCGCCAACGTCCACCTCGCCGCCATCGAACACCAGCACAGCATCGTGTTCCTGCACTCAGTCAACGAAGGCGCAGCCAGCCAAAGCTACGGCCTGCAAGTTGCCGCACTCGCAGGCGTGCCCAACGACGTAATCCGCGCCGCAAAAAAACAACTGCTCAAACTCGAACAAAACAGCGCCGCACAAAATCCGCAGGGGGATCTGTTCGACCAGCGAGCGGTTGTTGTAGAAGAAGCGGAAGAGCATCCGCTGGTGCAGGCGCTACGCGACTTGCAGCCGGACGAGATGAGTCCGAAGGAAGCGCTGGAGAGGATTTATCAGTTGAAGAAGCTGGTGTGACCAGCTAATGCTGGTTAGAACCGCTTCGGCGGAAAGACTAGATGTTCTTCTGTTGAAAACAATAGGGGACGGAAAACAATAGGGGACGTACCACGGTTTCCACTGCCGCCCTCCGCACCGGTGTAAATTTCCCTCAAACTATCGGACAAGATATTTCAAAATGAGAGAGAACAATAGGGGACGTACCACGGTTTCTATTGTTACCCTCCCAAATTGCAATCACACCCTCGCTCAAGGATTCTCAAAATGAGTACCTCCACCGTCACCCGCGATTACAAGATCACCCTTCCGAAAAAATTACGTGAAGCTATGCATCTTCACCCCGGACAAAAAATCGAATTGATTCCGAATGGATCGGGCGATGATTCCGAAGTCTTCCGCCGAGGATTTAAGAGCCGCTATCGCGGCTGGACTCGCCGGGCAGGGTATTCCTGCCGATGAGGTGTTTGACCGTTTGGAAAAGAAATACAGCGACCTCGCCGCAGAGAACCGGAAGCTGAAAGGGGCGAGTTGAGATTGATTTTCGCAACCCAACCTCATGGAAACGCCCGTCAATAGGCGATCTACACCATTCACAAGCCGGAGATGGCCGTATTTACTGGCTTGCGGTGAAGCGGGTTATTAAAATTCGGCACTTAACTTCGCTACGGTTGAACAGCTTCACGCGGCCAGCGCGATGCATCAAGCAACCCTACGCCGCCCGCCGTTCCGCCTCAAAACCCTTGAGCGCCAGATGTACTGTTTTGGGCAGAGGGCGTGCGCCGCTGCTGTATTGGCTGATGGTGCGGCGGGTGAGTCCCAGTGCTTCTGCTGCTGTGGTCAACGTGAGCTGGTTGCGTTGCAGCCAATCGCGGAATTCGGCGCGGCTATCGCCGGTTTGTTCGGTGGCCAATTGCCACAGGCGGCGCGCGGAAATTTCCAGTTCGGGCGACCATGCAACCGATAGTCCGTCTTCGCCCACTCCGGCCAAGGCAAAAGCGGTGGGTTCGCGCAAGCTGGATAGACCACGGGTGTGTTGGATGATGTCGGCGATCCGCACGTCTGCTTGTCCGCCCGCCGCCCAAGTAATGCGCAGGGTGAAGTCTGGCAATGCGGAAATATGTTTGATGGTGTAGGGCATCATGCTGTTTCTCCTTAATGAAAATCTACCCATGTTTTGTGCAATAGCGGCTGGTTTTCAGCCGCCCATGCCAAGGCTTCTATCAGGGCGCGCTTATCAATCTCACCTTCCAATACTTGCAAAGTTTCGATCAACACCACGACTTCCCGACCGTTGCACGCAATATGAAAATGCGGCAAACCATGGTCATCGAAATACATGGTGATGCGCCAGTTGCGAAAGCGATAAAGGGTAGGCATAAGCGAAGAGTAAGGGAAATTATTTCCCTAAGTCAAGCGTGCGCCGATTGGTAAGTTCGATGGCGAGAATTTCTTCTACATAATTCTCGGTGTATGCGGGCAAGCGGAAGACGGCTGCCTCTACTTCCGCGAAGTAACGCTCAAGTGTTTCATGCGGCAACACGCAACTGGTCTTCCAATTGGTGGTGCAGCGCAACGTAGTGCTGATAGGCGTTCGCCCATTCTACCGATCCGACATCATCGTCGATCAAACCCTTCTGGTAGCGGTCAAAGAATGTTTCTGAATCCATGCCGCGCTGGCTTTCGTACAAGCTGAGTTGCTTGCTCACCGCCACCAGCGCATCCAGTGGCGAGGTGAAAATTTCCCGTTGTTTTCGCATATTGCATCCTCCGCAATTTGATTGATCGCGCACAACATACGCCGCAGCTTGAGGAATATTAAGTGCGTTCGATTACTTGAACAAAAATGGGCTGGTTGGTATTTGTTTCCACAACCAACCTCACGGAAACGCCCGTCAATAGGCGATCCGCATGCATCGCTTGATGCAGATGCCCGTGTTTCCTGATTTGCGGCCAAGTCAGGCTCAGCCATAGACGCATCCGCAATCAGCGGCAGTCCATCGCGGCATAGCTGTTAGACTCGGTTCAATATGGACATCGCAAAAATCGCACAAGAGCTTGAGCACACCGGCTATATCGTTCTGGCGAAACCGCTGGTGGATAAATTATTGGCGGATTTATTCGTGCGTTGTCACGATGACGATCCCGCGCGGTTTCATGCGGCGGAGGTGGGCAGAGGCGTGGCGAAGAAACGGATCGGCGCGATACGCAGCGATGTGATCAATTGGCTGGATGCGGGCAACAGTACCGATCAGGCGTTTCTGGTTTGCATGGAAGAATTGCGGCTAGGTCTGAATGCGGCGCTGTATCTGGGGCTGTTCGATTACGAATGCCATTACGCGATCTACGGCGAAGGCGATGGTTATGCAAAACATTCCGATGTGCTGCAAGGCAAGAAGAACCGGGTGCTGACCACGGTGCTGTATTTGAATGAAGACTGGCAAGCCAGCGACGGCGGCGAGTTGGTGGTGTTTGAGGCGACGGGCAAGTCGGTCATCGCCACGGTGAACCCAACCTTCGGCACGATGATTATTTTCCTGAGCGAATCTTTTCCGCACGAAGTGCTGCTCTCGCACAATACGCGGCGCAGCATCGCGGGCTGGTTTCGCGTCAGCGGCAGTTGATCCATAAAACCGCAGTTGGGGAGTTTGTAGGTGCGAATTCATTCGCACGCTCAACGAGGGATGTGCGAATGAATTCGCACCTACATTTGCGGTATTACACAGTGAATTTCCATAGTTGTAGGTCGGGTTTCAACCCGACAAGTCGGGCTAAAGCCCGACCTACAAGTCTCAGCCAACCAGCGCAAACCTCGGCACGCTCTGCCCCTCGTATTGCACCTGCTCGAAGAACACCGTTTTAGGTCGCGCCCAGATCAGGCCTTCTTCGGATTTGTAAATCACCATGACCACTTCGGGATCGGCTTCCAGACGGGCTTCGCAGACGATTTCGTAGATGCCGCCTTTGTAGTGCCGGTATTTCATGGTTTGCCCTCCTCGCGTTACCGCAATACCCCAACCCCTTGAAGATGCCCGCAAATAGGCGATCTACAGGCAATTAGCTTTCACTTCTTGCAGCACGAACAGCTTGTCGAACCACGAATAGGGGAATAAATTAATTCATGGAGTTCGCCACAAAGCCCTTCGACAGGCTCAGGGCGAACGAATTAAATCAGCGCTTCCCAAAATATTCCAGCCAACCCAGCACAACAATTTAGACGTTGAACAGGAAGTTCATCACGTCGCCGTCCTGCACCACGTATTCTTTTCCTTCGACGCGCATTTTTCCCGCTTCTTTCGCGCCGTGTTCGCCTTTGCAGGCGATGAAGTCGGCGAAGGCGATGGTCTGCGCGCGGATGAAGCCTTTTTCGAAATCGGTGTGGATGACTCCGGCGGCTTGCGGAGCGGTGTCGCCTTTGTGGATGGTCCAGGCGCGCACTTCTTTTACGCCTGCGGTGAAGTAGGTTTGCAGGCCGAGCAGGTCGTAACCGGTGCGGATCAGTTTGTTCAAGCCGGGTTCGTCGAGGCCGAGGTCGGCGAGGAATTCCAGTTTGTCGGCATCGTCGAGGTCGGCCAGTTCGGCTTCGATCTTGGCGCACAGGGCGACCACGGGCGCGCCTTCTTTGGCGGCGTGGGCGCGCAGTTTGTCCAGATGCGGGTTGTTCTCGAAGCCGTCTTCCAGCACGTTGCCCACATACATCGCGGGTTTGATGGTGAGCAGGCACAGCGGTTTGATAATGAACTTTTCGTCATCGCTCAAGTTGAAGGTGCGCGCCGGTAGGCCTTGATTCAGATGCGGCAATAATTTTTCCAGAATGGCCACCAGCTTTTGCGCGTCTTTGTCGCCGGACTTGGCTTTTTTGCCGTCGCGCTGGATGGTGCGCTCCACCACAGCGAGGTCGGCCAGCGCCAGTTCGGTGAGGATGACTTCGATGTCGGAAATGGGATCGACCTTGCCCGCCACATGCACCACGTTTTCGTCGTCGAAACAGCGCACGACGTTGACGATGGCATCGGTCTCGCGGATGTTGGCGAGGAACTGATTGCCCAGACCTTCGCCTTTGGATGCGCCCGCCACCAAACCGGCAATATCGACGAACTCGACGATGGCCGGTTGCATGCGCTGCGGTTTGACGATCTTCGCCAATTCGTCCATGCGCGGATCGGGCACTTCGACGATGCCGACGTTAGGTTCGATGGTGCAGAACGGATAATTCTCCGCCGCGATGCCTGCCTTGGTGAGCGCGTTGAACAAGGTGGATTTACCCACGTTGGGGAGACCGACGATACCGCATTTGAGACTCATGGTTTTTCCTTTTGTTTTTTACTGCTAACCCCAACCCCTCCCGGCCTCCCCTTATCAGGGGAGGAGTCTGGTTCTCCCCCTGACAAGGGGGAGTTAGAGGGGGTTGGTATTACGCACTATGCAGCTTCAACATCGCTGCTTCCATCTTGCCTTCGATGATGAGCGGTGCAACATCCTGTGCGCGCTGCATCGCTTCATCTATCAAAACTTGCTCTTCCTTGCGCGG
>JAGVNQ010000076.1 GCA_020053195.1 Sideroxydans sp. | reverse complement strand
TTCGCGGCGACCATCGCCAAGCCCGGCTGCACGCTGGAAGATGCGATTGAAAATATCGACATCGGCGGCCCGACCATGGTGCGCTCCGCCGCCAAGAACCACGCGCATGTCGCCATCGTCACCGACCCGGCGGATTACGCCGACGTGCTGGCCGAGATGCAAACCAATAACTGCACAGTCACCGAGGCCACGCGCTTCGATCTGGCGAAGAAAGCTTTCTCGCACACCGCCGCCTATGACAGCATGATCAGCAACTACCTCACCGCGATCAACAGCGACGGTGGCAAGAGCGATTTCCCGGCGCAGATCAACTTCAACTTCGCCAAGGTGCAGGAAATGCGCTACGGCGAAAACCCGCACCAGAAGGCGGCGTTTTACCGCGACCTCATTCCATTGGCGGGCGGCATCTCCGGCTACACCCAGTTGCAGGGCAAGGAACTTTCCTACAACAACATCGGCGATTCCGATGCGGCGTGGGAACTGGTCAAAACCTTCGACCAACCCGCCTGCGTCATCGTCAAACACGCCAACCCGTGCGGCGTGGCGATTGCAGACAGCGCGCTGAACGCCTACAAACTGGCGTACTCCACCGACACCACCTCCGCCTTCGGCGGCATCATCGCCTTCAACCGCGAACTGGATGCCGAAAGCGCCGCGCAGATCACCGCCAACCAGTTTGTCGAAGTCATCATCGCGCCAAGCGCCACTGAAGCCGCGCTGAAGATCACCGCCGCCAAGCAGAACGTGCGCGTACTCAGCGTGCCGCTGTCCAAAGCGCATAACCAGTTCGACTTCAAACGCGTGAGCGGAGGCCTGCTGCTGCAGACACCGGACACTCTCAATGTGCAACTGGCGCAACTCAAAGTCGTGAGCAAAATTCAGCCGAGCGAACAACAACTCACCGACCTGCTGTTCGCCTGGCGCGTGGCGAAATACGTGAAGTCCAACGCCATCGTATTCTGCAAAGGCGGGCAAACTCTGGGCGTGGGCGCAGGCCAGATGAGCCGCGTGGATAGCACGCGCATCGCCAGCATCAAAGCGCAAAACGCCGGACTGAGTCTGGTTGATTCCGTCGTCTCATCCGATGCCTTCTTCCCCTTCCGCGACGGCATCGACGTGCTGGCCGCAGCAGGCGCGAAAGCCGTGATTCAACCGGGCGGTTCGATGCGCGACGAAGAAGTGATCGCGGCAGCGGATGAGCATGGGCTGGCGATGGTGTTCACGGGGTTCAGGCATTTCCGTCATTAATAGAATTCAGCCAGTGAAGTTCACCCAATATTTCCAGACAATGCGCGTCCGCCCGGATCGGGCGGGCATTCAACTTGAATGGATACAACGAGTGATTGAACATCCAATCAAACAGGTAATCCAAGAGGATGGACGCATCCGTCGCTGGGCAGCGATTGCAGAAGCGGATAGCAGGT
This sequence comes from Sideroxydans sp., assembly GCA_020053195.1. Taxonomy (GTDB): domain Bacteria; phylum Pseudomonadota; class Gammaproteobacteria; order Burkholderiales; family Gallionellaceae; genus Sideroxyarcus. Next base: position 3,012 of record JAGVNQ010000076.1, on the reverse strand, counting down.
TTCTCCGTGTTATTCTGCTTGCCGACGGCGAGACTGTTCACAATGCTTTCTTCGACAGGAGATTCAGCGATGAAAATTAAATATTTCCAGGATACCGACACGTTGTACATCGAACTGCGCGCAGTGACCGTTGCCGAAACCAACGATGCGGACGAAAACACCCTGCTCGACATGGATGAGAGTGGCAAGATTTGCGGCATCACTATAGAACACGCTACAGAGCGCGTGGATTTGCCCAATTTTTCTTTTGAACGGATGGCTGCATGAAAATTCTGGTTATTGGCAACGGCGGACGCGAACACGCTTTGGCTTGGCGTTTGGCGCAAGGCGCAAAAGTGCAAAAAGTTTATGTCGCTCCCGGCAATGCGGGCACGGCGCTGGAGGACGGGGTGGAGAATGTCGCTATCACGGCCATTCCCGAACTGATAGCGTTCGTCCAACGCGAAGACATTTACATGACCGTGGTCGGCCCGGAAGCGCCGTTGGCGGCGGGAGTGGTGGATGCGTTCCGCGCGGCGGGCTTGAAGATTTTCGGCCCGACCAAGGCGGCGGCGCAACTGGAATCGTCCAAGGATTTCGCCAAGCGTTTCATGACGCGGCACAACATTCCCACGGCGTTCTTCGAGACCTTCAGCGCCATCGCTCCAGCAAAAGCCTACGTTGAAAAACACGGCGCACCCATCGTCATCAAGGCCGACGGTCTGGCGGCGGGCAAAGGCGTAGTCGTGGCGATGAGCAAGGACGAAGCGTTCGATGCCATTGACATGATGCTGTCCGACAACAAGCTGGGCGACGCGGGTGCGCGCGTGGTGATCGAAGAATTCCTCGCGGGCGAAGAAGCCAGCTTCATCGTGATGGCCGACGGCAAGAACGTGCTGACCATGGCCACCAGCCAGGATCACAAGCGTTTGCAGGATGGCGACCAAGGCCCCAACACTGGCGGCATGGGCGCGTATTCGCCCGCGCCCGTGGTCACGCCCGAGGTGTATGCGCGCGCCTTGCGCGAAGTGATCCAGCCCGTGATGCGCGGCATGGAATCTGAGGGCATCACCTACACCGGATTTTTGTATGCGGGCTTGATGATCTCGCCGGACGGCAGCATCAAAGTGCTGGAGTTCAACTGCCGCATGGGCGACCCGGAAACACAGCCGATCATGTTGCGTTTGAAGAGCGACTTCGCCGCCATCGTCGAACACGCCATCGCCGGAACGCTGGACAAAGTGGAAGCCGAGTGGGATAGGCGCACCGCGCTGGGCGTGGTGATGGCTGCCGCCAACTACCCCGACACACCGCACAAAGGCGACGTGATTACCGGCCTGCCGAAAAATCTGCAAGACGCGCACGTGTTCCATGCCGGAACGACCATGCAGGACGGCAAAGTCGTCACCAACGGCGGGCGCGTGTTGTGCGTCGTCGCGCTGGGCGACATGGTGAAGCAGGCGCAAAGCCGCGCTTACGAAATCGCCAATGCGATTCACTTTGACGGCAGCCAGATGCGCAGGGATATTGGTTATCGCGCCATCGGTCGGAAATAATTCCGCGCTCTTCGCTTGTATCAACTTGCACTCTGAATAGGCCGTTGTTTGACGGCCTATTTGTTTTGTATTCGAGCAATTGGGAAAGCAAGATTGACAACAGAACGCTCGTTCTCTACGATGATTACCATGAGTGAACCGAGAAGGGGGCGGTATGAGTAACCAAACAGAAAATCATCTTGTGGTTTTCCAGGAAAAGGCCATCCGCCGCACTTGGCATAACGAGGAATGGTGGTTTGCGATTGCGGATGTCGTTTCCATTCTCACCGACAGCGTGAGTCCGGGCGATTACATCAAGAAGATGCGCTTGCGTGACAATGCGTTATCCAAAGGGTGGGGACAAATTGTCACCCCCCTTGGAATAGCGACTGAAGGCGGTATCCAACGCCTTAATTGTGCCAACACCGAAGGTCTGTTCCGCATCATCCAGTCCATCCCCTCGCCCAAAGCCGAACCGTTCAAACGCTGGCTGGCGCAAGTCGGATACGAGCGCGTTAAAGAAATCGAGAACCCCGAACTGGCGAGTGCGCGCGCACGCGATTTGTATCAAGCAAAAGGTTATCCGCAGGCATGGATCGAGAAGCGGTTGCGTTCCATCGCCATACGCGGCGAACTGACCGACGAATGGAAACAACGCGGCGTGCAGGAAGGCAAGGAATACGCGATTCTCACCGCCGAAATTGCGCGCGCTACTTTCGGCGTAACGCCCGGCGCGCACAGCCGCCTCAAGGGTTTGCAGAAAGTAAAAACCGGCAACAACCTGCGCGATCACATGACCGATCTGGAGCTAATCTTCACCATGCTGGGCGAGGCGGGTACCACGGAAATTGCGCGCAATAAAGAGAATTATTTGGGCGAAGCGGATAAACTGCTTGCCCCAATCAAACAGTCGCGCAAACTCAAAGCGTGATGGAACGAATGAGCATTTCTTCACGTGCCCTCGCAGCCCACCTCAAACGCGGTGGCCTTATCGCTTATCCCACCGAGTCCTGCTACGGCCTGGGTTGTGATCCGGCCAATCGCCGCGCGGTGCTGCGCATCCTCAAACTTAAGCAACGCCCGCAGCGTAAAGGCTTGATCCTGATCGCGTCGCACTTCAATCAAGTTGCGCGTTATGTGTTGCCGCTCACGCTAAAAGAACAAACCAAATTGCAACAAGATGGCGCGCAAGCCGTTACCTATCTGCTGCCTGCGAAACCATCCTGCCCGCGCTGGTTGCGCGGCGAGAATGACACGCTGGCGGTGCGACTCACCGCGCATGCGTTCGCCAGAAATCTTTGCCGATCCGCAAACAGCGCGCTGGTTTCTACCAGCGCCAACCGCAGCGGACAGCGTCCCGCGAAAACCTATGCCGAATGCAAAAAATTATTCAGCAGCGATGTGTGGGTAATGCCGGGGCGCGTGGGCAAACGCAAACAGCCTTCGACGATACGGGCCTGGGTGGGTGGCAAGATCGTTCGCAAATAACTCCACAACC
>JAGVNQ010000270.1 GCA_020053195.1 Sideroxydans sp. | reverse complement strand
TAAACGCGTGGGCACAAGAAACGTGCCCACCCTACGATCTTGCATGCCATATACATTTCTGTTTTAATTCGCCTGACGTTTTAACAATCCTTTAATAATGGAAATATAAAATGATGAAACCGGCTCAAGTGGTCAAGGCATTGGCGGCGCTGGCACAGCCCACGCGGCTGGCGATTTACCGGCTGCTGGTGAGCACCGGCCCGGACGGTTTGGCCGCCGGACAGATCGCCGTCAAACTGAAAGTGTCGCCCGCCACGCTGTCGTTCCATTTCAAAACGCTGAGCCACGCCGGGCTGCTGGAAAGCAGGCAGGACGGGCGCTTCGTGTATTACGCCGCGAACTTCACGGTGATGCACGGCATGGTGGATTACCTGACCGAGAACTGCTGCGGCAGCGATGCCAATGCCTGCAAAACGCCGGGAAAATAGTGCATCTTGCCCGCAAGCCAGTAAATACGGGCATCTCCGTGATGTGCATGATGTAGATCGCCTATTGACGGGCGTTGGCGTAGGGTGGGCACGTTTTTTGTGCCCACGCGGTTAACGTTCAACTATCAACGCGTGGGCACATACAACGTGCCCACCCTACGAAAGGAAAATCGACATGACTGAAAAGCAATACAACGTGTTGGTGCTGTGTACCGGCAATTCCGCCCGCAGCATTCTGGGCGAAGTGCTGTTCAACCATTTGGGCAAGGGCAAGTTCAAAGCGTACAGCGCGGGCAGCCATCCCGCTGGAGCGGTCAATCCCGGCGCGCTGGAACAGTTGAGAATAATGGGCTACTCGACCGACGGCTTGCGCAGCAAAAGCTGGGACGAATTCGCTGTACCCGGAGCCCCCGAATTCGATTTCATCTTCACCGTATGCGACAACGCTGCCGGAGAAACCTGCCCGCTGTGGCCGGGCAAACCCGCCACCGCGCACTGGGGCATCCCCGATCCGGCGCATGTGGCGGATGACGAAGCGCGCCGCACCGCATTCAAAAAAGCCGCCGAGCAACTGGCGCGGCGCATCCAGTTGTTTCTGAGTCTGCCTATTGAAAAATTGGACAAGCTCGTGCTGAAAGAAAAATTGGCAGAGATCGGAAGGATCAAGGATTGAGGAGTGCGAAATATATTTTCGCCGCATTCCCTCCCCCTTGCAGGGGGAGGGTTAGGGTGGGGGTAGAAACGCTACCGTTCCACAACTCTACCCCCATCCCAACCTTCCCCCTGCAAGGGGGAAGGAGTACGTTGGTTCAAATGGATTTCTGTAAATATGGAGAACGCAATGAAAAAACTTCAAGTATTCGATCCGGCTTTGTGTTGCAGCAGCGGGGTGTGCGGTGTTGATGTCGATCCGGCGTTGGTCGCTTTCGCGGCGGATTTGGATTGGGCGAAGCAGCAGGGCGCGCAGATCGAGCGCTTCAATCTGGCGCAGCAGCCGCTGGAATTCGCCGGGAATGCGCAGGTGAAAATATTTCTGGAAAGCAGCGGGCAGGAATGCTTGCCGCTGATCCTGCTGGACGGCGAAGTGGTGATGTCCGGCCATTATCCCAAGCGCGATGAGTTGAGTGCGTGGCTTTATATTGCGACCACGCCTTCGTTGTTCACTGAGCAAGTTGCGGAGCTGGTGGCAATCGGCGCGGCCATCGGTGCCAACTGCGAACCGTGTTTCAAATACCATTACGATCAGGCGCGCAAACTCGGCGTGAGCGATCTGGATATGCGCTACGCCGTCGATCTGGCGCAGAAAGTTAAAGACACTCCGGCGCGCAATATGCTGGCGCTGGCAGAACGTTTTCTCGGCGCGGCCACGCCGGACACCACGGCGAAGGCGGGCGCATGCTGCGTCACGTCGGTTGTGTAATGTGCGAATGAATTCGCACTTACAAACTCCACAATTTTTATTGAGTCATTCATGAAATTCCTCTCACACCCGCCGCGTTTTTTATTTTTCACCGGCAAAGGCGGAGTCGGCAAAACTTCGCTGGCGTGTGCCACCGCCGTGCGTCTGGCGGATGAAGGAAAACGTGTACTGCTGGTGAGCACCGATCCCGCTTCCAACGTGGGGCAAGTGTTCGGTGTCAACATCGGCAATACCGTCACGCGCATTCCGGCGTTGGCGAATTTGTCCGCGCTGGAGATAGACCCGCAGGCCGCTGCGCAAGCCTATCGCGACCGCATCGTCGGGCCGGTGCGCTGTGTGTTGCCGCAGGCGGTGGTCAGCAATATCGAAGAGCAATTGTCGGGTGCATGCACCACCGAGATTGCCGCGTTCGACGAATTCACCGCGCTGCTCACCGACGCAAGTTTGTCCGACCAATTCGAGCACATCGTGTTCGACACCGCGCCCACCGGCCACACCATTCGCCTGTTGCAACTGCCGGGCGCGTGGAGCGGATTTCTGGACAACAACCCGCAAGGCGCATCCTGCCTGGGCCCGTTGGCCGGTCTGGAAAAACAGCGCCAGCGTTACAGCGATGCCGTCGCAGCCTTGGCCGATTCGCGCCGCACAAGGTTGGTACTGGTGGCGCGCGCGCAGCGCTCCACTTTGCAGGAAGCGGCGCGCACCAGCGAAGAGTTAGCGCTCATCGGTTTGGCGCACCAGCATCTGGTGGTGAACGGCTGCATGCCCGAAAGCGAAACGGGTGACCCGGTGGCGCTGGCGATTTTCCGGCGCGAACAAAATGCGCAGGCGGACATGCCCGAAATGTTGCGCACCTTGCCGACGGATAAACGCGATTTGTTGCCGTTCAATCTGGTCGGCATTGATGCACTGCGCGCGTTGTTGAGCGACACGCCAGCGGCGATGCCGGACAGCATCGCGCATCGCGATGTGGCGTTGCCCGATCTCGCCACGCTGATCGCCGAGTTTGAAAAAACCGGACACGGTTTGATTATGTTGATGGGCAAAGGCGGCGTGGGCAAGACCACGCTGGCGGCGGCGATTGCCGTGGAGCTGGCCGCGCGCGGCCATGCCGTGCAACTCACCACTTCCGATCCCGCCGCGCATCTGGCGGAAACTTTGCAGGGCGAAATTCCGAATCTGCAATTGAGCCGCATTGATCCGCGTGCCGAGACCGAACGCTATCGCCAGCATGTGCTGGACACTCAGGGCAAGCAGCTCGATGCGCAAGGCCGCGCCTTGCTGGAAGAAGATTTGCGCTCGCCCTGCACCGAAGAGATCGCCGTGTTCCAGGCTTTCTCGCGCGCCATCCGCGAAGCGAACCACGCCTTCGTGGTGATGGATACCGCGCCCACTGGACACACGCTGTTGCTGCTCGATGCTACCGGCGCGTATCACCGTGAAGTCGCGCGCAACATCAAAGACCAAATGCATTTCACTACGCCGATGATGCAGCTGCAGAACCAGCAACACACGCGCATCCTCATCGTCACGCTGGCGGAAACCACGCCCGTGCTGGAAGCCGCCAGCTTGCAACAAGACCTGCGCCGCGCCGGAATCGAACCTTGGGCGTGGATCGTCAATCAAAGTCTGGCAGCGGCGCATCCCGCATCAAAGTTGCTGGCGTTGCGCGCTGCGCAGGAATGGGCGCAACTGGAGGCGGTGCAGAAATATTCGCAACGTATCGCCGTGGTGCCGGTGCAGACGGAAGAGCCGGTGGGCGTGGCTGCGCTACGGGCGCTTTCTAAAACTGTATGAGCTGACGTAGGGTGGATGCGCTGCGCTTATCCACCCTACAACTAATCCGTCAGTTCGTCAGTTCGTCATTCCGGTGCAGGCCGGAATCCAGCAAAAACATACATTCCGCGAAGCGGACAAAAAAGCAGCGTTGTCCCGCTATCGCGGGAGTTATTTAATCATCTGGATTCCGGCCTGCTCCGGAATGACGGCAAACCAAAAGGACAATCGCAATGAACCTCTTCGAACGCTACCTCACCCTCTGGGTCTTTCTGTGCATCATCATCGGCGTGGTATTGGGGCAAGCCATCCCCGCACCGTTCCACTGGCTGGGCACGCTGGAAATCGCCAAGGTCAATCTGCCGGTCGGCCTGCTGATTTGGGTGATGATTATCCCCATGCTGTTGCGCATCGACTTCGGCGCGTTGCACGAAGTGCGCAAACACTGGCGCGGCATCGGTGTGACGCTGTTCATCAACTGGGCGGTGAAACCGTTTTCGATGGCGTTGCTGGGCTGGCTGTTCATCCGCCATTTCTTCGCGCCGTATCTGCCCGCCGATCAGCTCGACAGCTACATCGCCGGGCTGGTGTTACTCGCCGCCGCGCCCTGCACCGCGATGGTGTTTGTGTGGAGCCGCTTGGTGAATGGCGAACCGCTGTTCACGCTGAGCCAGGTCGCGCTCAACGACACCATCATGGTGTTCGCCTTCGCGCCGCTGGTGGCGCTGCTGCTCGGCCTGTCGGCCATCGTCGTGCCGTGGAATACCCTGCTGGTATCGGTGGTGTTGTACATCGTGCTGCCGGTGCTGCTGGCGCAAGGATGGCGCAAGTTGTTGTTGGCGCGCGGCGAAGCGGCGTTTCAAGACACGCTACGTTTGCTCAACCCCGTCTCCATTTCCGCGCTGCTGCTGACGCTGGTGCTGCTGTTCGCCTTCCAGGGCAAAGCCATCGTCGAACAACCGCTCATCATCCTCATGCTCGCCGTGCCCATCACCATTCAGGTGTATTTCACTTCGGGGCTGGCGTATTGGTTGAACCGCAAAGTCGGCGAAGCGCACTGCGTGGCTGGGCCGTCGGCACTGATAGGCGCATCCAACTTTTTCGAACTCGCCGTCGCCGCCGCGATCAGTTTGTTCGGCTTTGAATCCGGCGCGGCACTCGCCACCGTGGTCGGCGTGCTGATCGAAGTGCCGGTGATGTTGAGCGTGGTGTACTTGGTGAAGCGGAGTCAGGGATGGTATGAGGCGGGGGCGCAGCGCTAACGGGTGTTTCTGAATTATTTGGAATGTTTTGCATGGCCTTCAAATGTGCTGGGCATTTTTCAATAAACGCCCATTTTTCACTTTGATTTTTCAGCAACAACCTTTTCTGTCGTCGCCAATAAAACGCGCACGTTGTCGATTTCAATCGCGCGTTCCAGTGGCTCATCCATATCGGCAAGGCCATCTTCATAACGCGCCTGCACTGCAAAAATCGTGAACTGAACCAGCGGCCAAAACTGCTCAACATCCGTTCCCGCTTTTTCCAGCAAGGACAGTAAACGCGCCAGATCGTGTGTTGGCGGATAAGCAATGCCATACGCGCAAAGCCAAGCCTTCAATGTTTTCTCTATCGCCTGTTGCAGATGAAACCCAAAAATCTCATCGGCAAACACAGCGCTGTCCAGCATTCCCGTCAGCGCATTGAAATCTTTGTGCGCCATGCGCAACAGGGAACGTGCATGTTCAAAGTCTGCCATGCAACACCCGCCCCTCGCGATTCGCACGACCAGCCAGATGATTCAGCGAATTCCGCCAGTGCTCGAACTCGTCCCGGCTATACAAAAGAATATCCTTGGAAAGAGGTAACGCGCGCAATGCCATTTGCAAATGCGCCATACCCTTGCGACGGCTGCGTTGAAGAGAGAATGGCTCTTTCTCGATTACCAGCAAATCCACATCGGAGTCGGCACGCGCATTGCCGCGCGCTCTGGAGCCAAACAGAATAATGGCCTCAGGCGACCTTTCGCGGACAATAACCTCCACCATTTGTTGCAGCAGATTTTCTTCGGCCGCATCTTCTGCGTGCCGGGATGTAACATCTGTTTGAGCTTGCATACCCACTCCTGTTTTCAACCTTGGCAATCGATCAGCTTTCCGCGCAATGATACACCGACAGGGATGTTGGTATCGGCCACCGTTCCGGTATGTGGGTGAGAGTTGGGTGGTGTATGGTGGTGCGCAATGCTAGAAAAGTCGCGCACTTATTTTGCAAAACTGCGCGGAGCGCGACGTTGAAGTGTTGCCCCCTTG
>JAGVNQ010000182.1 GCA_020053195.1 Sideroxydans sp. | reverse complement strand
TTGATCGCTTCTTTGCCGGAAACCGGCATTTTCAGGAGAGTAATCTGAGCGAGTATCAAATGACGCTCACCCGAACAACGGGATACGGCGGCGACCGCATATACGATTTTTCGGGCAGGTTGAATCTGAAATTACCCGTTTCGGAAGGTCGCTTGCGTCTGGTGCTGGAAACCGACCCGGAAAGAGATGCCATCGCCGCGCCAATCGGCCCCGCCGTGCTTCCCACCAAAGTCGCCGCACCCAAAAGCGCCGCCGTGGCGATACGCTATGAAACGCCCAAGGATCAGCCCTGGTATTTCCGTACCGATGGCGGGCTGAAATTTCCGCTTCCGGCACGGTTTTTTTCCCGGGCCAGAGCTGGCTATTCGAGCAAGCTGGGCGCGTGGAATGTAAGCGCGGAAGAATCGGTATATTGGTTCAACACCACGGGGGCGGGCGAAACCACGCAACTCCATCTGGCGCGGGTGCTGAACCCGCAACTCCAGTTCAGCGCCGGCAGCACCATCATTTGGCTGAACGACACCCAGAACTTCGACATGCGCCAGGATTTGACGGTCAGTTACGCCGTTAATGACCGCTCCTCGCTGGCCTATCAGTTGAGCGCGTTCGGGGTCAGCAATCCGCGCAACCAGGTGACGGATTATGTCGCGCTGGTCAACTACCGCTACCGCATGCACCAGCAATGGCTGTTCTTCGAAATCACCCCGCAAATACACTATCCCAGAGAACGCGCCTACAAATCCAACTTCGCACTCAGCATGAAACTGGAAGCGCTGCTCGACGATACGAGAAGCCGCGAGAGGTATTGAACCCAGATAATCCATTAGAGCCAAACTTGCTCCTTCCCCCTTGCAGGGGGAAGGTTGGGATGGGGGTAGAGTAGTGAAACCATAACGTTTCTACCCCCACCCTAACCCTCCCCCTGCAAGGGGGAGGGAACGTGATGACTAATTAAATTTGAATCGCATCTCCCTTCCTTCATCCATCCTATGTGCGATGGCGCACGGTTGTTATCCGCCACTTTCCCCAAAATGAAACTCGGCGAATCTCTACGCATTTTCCGACGATTTATTTTCAATTCTGGCGCTGTCTCTGTGGGCTATTTTCGTGAAAACATCATACAAAGTTATTGCATTTCTGAGTGGCGCGGCACTGTTGGTGGTGTTGGTGGTGAGCGTGCTGTTCTGGTCTTTTGGTCAGATCGAGCAAGCCGCCGAAATGCGCAAACATAGCCGCATGGTGTTGAACGACGCGTCCGAGTTGATGTCGGCATTGAAGGATGCGGAGACGAGTCAGCGCGGATATTTGCTGACGGGTAACGAGGAGTTTCTACAACCGCATCTGGAGGTGCGCGATGGTCTTGACGGTCATTTAAAAGAATTGAATGACCTGACATTAAACGGTGATTCCAAAAAATCCCTGGATCGCATTGCGCCATTGATGAAGGCCAAATTGGCCGATCTGTCGCAGGTCATCGAGTTGCGCCGCCGGAATAATGTTGCCGCTGCGCTGACGATGGTCAGCAGCGGTCATGGCAAGCTGTTGATGGATAAGATTCGCGCCGAAATGGATCGCTACACCGGGATAGAAGAAGCTTTGAGCACACAGCGCGATGCCGCTTTCAAAAAAGACATGGGGCAATTGTTCGTAATCATTATTGCCGCCAGTTTGCTGATGCTGCTGTTTGCGCTGGCCTTTGCCTATTTTGCCTATCGGAGCATGCAGCAGCGGCTAAAGAATCTGGTGCATGCCGAAACGCAACATCTGCTCGAAGTGCAGGAGCAGTTGAACGCCCAATTGCAACGGACCAACAACACCTTGCAAATCAGCGAGGAGAAGCTGGCAGTGACGCTCTATTCCATCGGCGATGCGGTGATCGCTACCGACAACGAAGGTCGGGTGACGTTGCTCAATCCGCTGGCCGAGGAGCTCACCGGTTGGAAATTGGCGGATGCGGTCAGCCGTCCTGTGGATGATATTTTTCACATCATCAACAAGGAAACGCGCAACCCCGCCGCGATCCCGGTCAAGGAAACGCTGGAGCACGGCACGATTCAAGGTCTGGCCAACCACACCGTGCTGATTGCGCTAGATGGCACCGAGCGCGACATTGCCGACAGCTGCGCGCCGATACGCGACCGCGACGAGAAGGTGGTCGGGGCGGTGCTGGTGTTCCGCGATGTGAGCAGGGAATACGCCACGCAGCAGGCCTTGCACGACAGCTCGGCACTGACCAAAACCATTCTCAACACGGTGGTGGACGGCATCATCACACTGCGCGCGCACGACGGCATTATCGAAACGATAAACCCGGCCGCCGAACAAATGTTTTGCTATGAAGCCGCAGAGCTGATCGGACAAGATTTGCACCTGCTCATCCCCGAGATCGAAAGCTATCGGCGCAACGACGGCAGCGTGGGAGCGGGAGCCAGCAACGAGGATTTGAACATCGGCACGGGACGCGAGGTTCGCGGTCAACGCAAAGACGGCAGCCTGTTTTCGATGGAAATCACCGTCAGTGAAATGTGGCTGAACGGGCAGCGACATTTCACCGTGGTGCTACGCGACAACGCCATGCGCAAACAAGCAGAAGAAGCGCTGCTTAAGGCCGGGCCTTTGCAGAACGCGATTTTCAATAGCGCCAACTTCTCCAGCATCGCCACCGATGCCAAGGGCGTGATCCAGATTTTCAACGTGGGCGCGGAGCGCATGCTGGGCTACACCGCCACCGACGTGATGAACAAAATTACCCCCGCTGATATTTCCGATCCGCAGGAAGTCATCGCGCGCGCAGAAGCGTTGAGCGCGGAACTCGGCACGCCTATCACCCCCGGCTTCGAAGCTTTGGTGTTCAAGGCTTCGCGCGGCATCGAGGATATTTACGAGCTGACTTATATTCGCAAGGACGGCAGCCGCTTCCCCGCCGTCGTTTCCGTCACCGCCTTGCGCGATGCGCAAAACGACATCATCGGTTACCTGCTGATCGGCACCGACAACACGGCGCGCAAACAGGCGGAAGAGGCGCTGCTCAAAGCGGGCGCGTTGCAGAGCGCGATTTTCAACAGCGCGAACTTTTCCAGTATCGCCACCGATGCCAAGGGCGTGATCCAGATTTTCAACGTGGGCGCGGAGCGCATGCTGGGCTACACCGCCGCCGACGTGATGAACAAGATCACCCCCGCCGATATTTCCGATCCGCAGGAGGTCATCGCACGCGCCAAAGCATTGAGCGCGGAACTCGGCACGCCCATCACACCGGGCTTTGAAGCCCTGGTGTTCAAGGCTTCGCGCGGCATCGAGGATATTTACGAGCTGACTTACATTCGCAAAGACGGTAGCCGCTTTCCGGCGGTGGTATCGGTCACAGCCTTGCGCGACGATCAAAACGACATCATTGGATATTTGCTGATCGGCACCGACAACACCGCGCGCAAACAAGCGGAAGAAGCGCTGCTCAAGGCGGGCGCATTGCAGAGCGCAATTTTCAACAGCGCCAACTTCTCCAGCATCGCCACCGATGCCAAAGGTGTGATCCAGATTTTCAACGTGGGCGCGGAACGCATGCTGGGTTATGCCGCCGCCGATGTGATGAACAAGATCACCCCCGCCGATATTTCCGATCCGCAGGAAGTCATCGCGCGCGCCGAAGCCTTGAGCGCGGAACTGGGCACGCCCATCACGCCGGGCTTTGAAGCGCTGGTGTTCAAGGCTTCGCGCGGCATCGAGGATATTTACGAGCTGACTTACATTCGCAAAGACGGCAGCCGCTTTCCGGCGGTGGTGTCGGTCACCGCCTTGCGCGA
>JAGVNQ010000254.1 GCA_020053195.1 Sideroxydans sp. | reverse complement strand
TGCTGGATTCCCGCCTTCGCGGGAATGACGGGTTATTGGTCTTCCTTTTTGTCTTCTTCCATATACTTTGCCAGCATCGCCGCCTGCGCGAAAATGAACACCAGCATCAGCCCGGTTGCGCCGAACAATTTGAAATTAACCCAAGTGTCGGTATCAAAATTAAACGCCACATACAGGTTGAGCACGCCCAGTGCGAGGAAAAACAAGCTCCACGACAAGTTGAGATTGCCCCACGCGACATCGGGCAGCTTCATTTTGTCCTGCAACATGGCGCGCATCAGATTTTTCTTGAACAAGATGGGCGACAGCAGCAGTGCGAGCGAGAAGAACCAGTACAACACGGTCGGTTTCCATTTGATGAAATTTTCGTCGTGTAACAGCAAGGTCGCGCCGCCGAACAAAGTGATGATGCCCAAACTCACCCACAACATGGTATCGACTTTGCCGTGGCGGTATTTCACCCACGCCACTTGCGCGAAGGTGGCGACGATGGCGGTGGCCGTGGCGGCGTACACGCCAGCGAATTTGAACACGGCAAAAAACAACAGGACGGGGAATAAATCGAACAGCAGTTTCATGGTTACTTTCTATCGAGTGCAAGAGAGGCGGAGTTGATGCAAAAGCGCAGCCCGGTCGGTTTCGGGCCGTCCTCGAACACGTGGCCGAGATGAGCCTCGCACTGGGCGCAGCACACTTCGATGCGCTCCATGCCGGTCGGGTCGCCCTCGCGGTAAGCCACCGCGTCTTCGCTGATCGGCTGCCAGAAACTGGGCCAACCCGTGCCCGATTCGTATTTGGTTTCCGAATCGAATAGCGGCTGACCGCAGCAGATGCAGCGATACACGCCGAAGTCGTGGCAATCCCAGTATTCCCCGGTGAACGCCGCTTCCGTACCGCATTCGCGGCACACTTCAAATTGCTCCGGCGTGAGTTCCTCGCGCCATTCTTCTTCGGTTTTTTCGATGTCAGTCATGATTGTTTTCAATAATATTGTGGTGCGCATTGGTAGGGTGCGCTTGCGCACCAACTGGTGGCGGTGTGCAAGCGCACCCGACATGCATTCATTCTTTCATCGTTGTTATCACGCTTTTGCGCGCGCTCATACGCTGGAAAAATGCGGCAAGGTTGGAGTGCGCGCCGCGCCAGTCCATCTCCGGCAGGCGCAGGTCGAGATACACCAGCGCGCTGACCAGCGCCAGATCGCCCAGCGATATGTGGTCGCCTTCGCACCACTCGCGTTGTCCCAATTGTGCGGCGACATGCGCCAGCGCGCGGTTGATGGCGAGCGTGTGCATTTCGATAATGGCGGCTTCCTGTTTTGCAGCCGCACGCACATGTTCGTTGCGCACCACGATAGCGGAATCCATGATGCCGTCGGCCAGCGCTTCCCAGCGTCTGACGCGCATACGCGCCAGCGCATCGCCGCGCGGAATCAGCATGGGCGAGTCGTTCAGCGTGTCGGCGTATTCGGCGATCACCACGGAATCAAAAATACACTCGCCGTCATCGAGCACCAGCGCCGGGATGCGTCCCAGCGGATTGACGCGATGTACGTCGCTGCCCGGCTCGCTCGGCGGGTCGATCAGGTAGTCGTGTGCGATGTTTTTTTCCAGCAGCACCAGACGCGCTTTGCGCACGTAGGGGCTGGTGTTGGTGCCTAGAAGTTTCATTCAGATATTCCGCTTTCTCCAAACCTGTTCCTTCCCCCTTGCAGGGGGAAGGCTAGGATGGGGGTAGAGTTGTGGAGCGATAACGTTTCTCCCCCCTCCCTAACCCTCCCCCTGCAAGGGGGAGGGGATGTGATGGCTGATTGACTAATTGAACTCACAGCACCTCCGCCGCGTGATCTGCCAGCCTCGAACGTTCGCCGCGCTGCAACGTGACATGCCCGCTGTGCGCCCAGCCTTTGAATCTATCCACCACGTATGTCAAACCGGAACTGCCTTCGGTGAGATAAGGCGTGTCGATCTGCGCGATGTTGCCCATGCACACCACTTTGGTGCCGGGACCGGCGCGGGTGATGAGGGTTTTCATTTGTTTCGGCGTGAGGTTTTGCGCTTCGTCGATGATTAAATATTTGTTGAGGAAGGTGCGTCCGCGCATGAAGTTGAGCGACTTGATTTTGATGCGCGAGCGGATCAGGTCGCGCGTGGCGGCGCGTCCCCATTCGCCTCCCTCTTCGGTGGTCTGGTTGAGTACGTCGAGGTTATCGTCCAGCGCGCCCATCCACGGCGACATTTTTTCTTCTTCCGTGCCCGGCAAAAATCCGATGTCTTCGCCCACCGGCACGGTGACGCGGGTCATGATGATTTCAGAATACAGTTTGGATTCCAGAGTCTGCATTAAGCCAGCCGCCAGCGTGAGCAGCGTCTTGCCCGTGCCCGCCTGACCCAGCAGCGTGACGAAATCAATCTCGGGATTCATCAGCAAATTGAGCACGAAATTCTGTTCGCGGTTGCGCGCGGTGATGCCCCAGATCGCGTTTTTGCTGTGGGTGTAATCGGTGAGCGTGCGCAGCGTGGCGGTGCTGTCTTCCTGCGCGGTGACCACGGCATAAAACGGGGTTACCGCCGCGTCGTCCTGATACACGAATTCGTTTACCAGCAAGTCGCGGCAAACCGGGCCTTTGATGTTGTAGAACGTGTGTCCCGCGATCGTGCCGGACTTCATATCCTTGCCGTTTTTGTCCCAAAAATCCGGCGACAATTCGCGCACGCCGGAATAAAGCAGGTCGGTGTCTTCCAGCACCTTGTCGTTGAAATAGTCCTGCGCCGACAAGCCCAACGCGCGCGCCTTGATGCGCATGTTGATGTCTTTGCTGACCAGAATGACTTGGCGCTTGGCATGTAATTTATGCAGATGGGCGACCACGCCGAGGATGGCGTTGTCGGCCTTGCCGTTAGCCAGCGTCGAAGGTAACGGGTTGTTGATGAATTCGGTTTGCAGGAATAAACGTCCGGTCGCATTCTTGTTGCCCAGTGCATTCAGCGGTACACCGTCGTCGATGTGGTCTTCGCTTGAACTGACCAGGTTGTCTAAAAAGCGGCTGGCCTGACGCGCGTTGCGCGCGACTTCCGACATGCCCTTTTTGTTGTTGTCCAGCTCTTCCAGCACGAACATCGGCAGGTAAATATCGTGTTCCTCGAAGCGGAACAAACTGGTCGGGTCGTGCATCAGCACGTTGGTGTCCAGCACGAACAGTTTGATTTTTTTATCCGGCGTTGCTTTGTGAGCGTTCATGTGGGCCTTTACAGAGATTGAACTACAGCGAGAACTTCCTGCGCGTGGCCATCCGCCTTGAGGCCTCGCCATTCCTGACGGATGATGCCTTTGTTATCGAGCACAAACGTGCTGCGCTCGATGCCGCGTACTTCTTTACCATACAACTTCTTCTGTTTGATGACGGCGAATTGCGTGCAGACTTTTTCTTCGGCATCGGACAGCAGCGCGAACGGTACGGTGAATTTGGTTTTGAATTTCTCGTGCGACTTGATGCTGTCGCGCGAAATGCCCACGATCTCGCTGCCCGCCTGCAGAAATTCCGCATACAAATCGCGGAACTGCTGCGCCTGTGTGGTGCAGCCCGGCGTATCGTCCTTGGGATAAAAATAGATCACCAGCGAATGGCTGCGAATCGGGTAAAGCGAGAAATCGGCAGCGCCCGTGGCGGGCAAAGTGAAATCGGCGACAGCTTGTTGTGACATCCAGTGGAGCTCCTATTGAATGGCTGCATTGTTGTCAAAATCGCCAAGTCTGGCAAGCACAAAGCATCGCGACCAAACAAAAGCGGCAAAGTTCAACAGCGCGTTGCTCCGCAACGCCCGCCAATGCTTGATCCGTGCGATGTACATTGTGTAGATCGCCTATTGACGGGCATCTTCGGGCAGTCAGGTGGTTAAAATTCGTATTCGTCCCGCCAAATTGCCTGTGCCAAAAATCGGTTCAGCGCAAATTCACTTACAATGCCACCATGAATTCAGCGCCAATCCCCTGCCAACCTGTCATCGTCGCCGAGTCCGAAACGGATCAGCTATTCATGCATGCCGCGCTCAATCTGGCGCGGCAGGCGGCAGCGGCGGGCGAGGTGCCGGTGGGGGCGGTGGTGGTGAAGGATGGCGAGATCATTGGGCGCGGCAGCAATGCGCCGATTGCCAAGCACGACCCTTCGGCGCACGCGGAGATTCTGGCGCTGCGCGATGCGGCGCAACATTTGGGCAATTACCGCTTGGTGGGATGTGATCTTTTCGTGACGCTGGAGCCTTGTGTGATGTGCGTCGGCGCGATGTTTCATGCGCGCATCGGTCGCGTGGTGTTCGGCGCGAGTGATCCCAAGACGGGCGCGGCGGGGAGTTTGCTGAATATGTTTGCCGAGACGCGGTTGAACCACCATGCGCAAGTTCAGGGTGGCGTGCTGGCGGAGGAGTGCGGCAAAGTGTTGAGCGAATTTTTTTCGGCGCGGCGCGCGCAACAGCGTCTCGAATCTTCCCTAACGGAATCGTTCCCTCGCCCGCTTGCGGGAGAGGGTTAGGGAGAGGGGGTGCAGTGGATAAACTGATTGAAACAAAACTTTCCCTCTCCCCCAGCCCCTCTCCCGCCAGCGGGGGAGGGGAGAAATTCATCACCATCCACATTCCCACGCAAACGCTGAAGCTGTTCGACGATAGCGGCAAAACGTTGCGCAGTTATTCTGTTTCTACCGGACTGAAAGGTGTCGGCGAAGAGAGCGGCAGTTTCTGCACGCCGCGCGGCAAACATGTTATCCGCGCCAAGATCGGCGCGGGGTTGCCGACCAACACGGTGTTTGTGAAACGCCGCCCGACCGGGGAGATTTACACGCCGCAACTGGGTGCGGCGCATGCGCGGCGCGACTGGATTCTGACGCGCATCCTGTGGTTGTCGGGTTGCGAAAGCGGTTACAACAGAAGCGGTAGTTGCGATACTATGCGCCGCTACATTTATATCCACGGTACGCCGGATAGTACAAAAATAGGCGTGCCGGGATCGCATGGCTGCGTGCGGATGCGCAACGCGGAACTGGAGGAGTTGTTTGATTTGGTCGAGGTGGGTACACGGGTCGAAATCATAACTTAAGCCGAATGGCCTTAAGTAAAAGGAGGGCTGTAATGAGTAATCCTTTCACAGTAAGTCTGGTGTGTTGGCACGACGGCGAACCGCTGTTGCGCGCCATCCGCGAAGCGGTGTTCATCCGCGAGCAACATGTTCCGATAGAGTTGGAGTGGGACGGCATGGACGAGAGCAGCCGCCATGCGCTGGCCTTGAGCCTGAACGGCGATGCCATCGGTTGCGGACGCATTTTCCCCAGCGGCCACATCAGCCGCATGGCGGTGTTGCCGCAATGGCGCAAACGTATGGTAGGCACGGCGATCATGGAGGCGTTGCTGGACGAGGCGCGTTCGCGCGGTTACCCGCAAGTCGATATTGACGCGCAAACTTTCGCCATCCCGTTTTATCACAAGTTCGGTTTTGTCGAGCACGGCAAGGAGTTTATGGATGCCGGTATGCCGCACAAAAAAATGACTCTGAAGTTACTTCCCCGCTGAGCTTGCTCTTACATAACCTAAGCCGGACAAGCAGGAACCAAACAGGTTTTCACGCGGAGGCGCGGAGAACGCGGAGAAAATCAATGCGGGAGTGAATAGTTTTTCTC